>NZ_JCBATA010000013.1:0-139378 GCF_059816245.1 Frankia sp. RB5 | reverse complement strand
CCGGCGAGCGCGGCTTCGCGGTCCTGAAAAACTGGCGCGTCTTCAGCCGCTTCCGCGGCTGCCCACGCCGGGTCGGCACATTCACCCAAGCCGTCTTCGTCCTGGAACAGGAAGGAATCTAAAAAAATTAACTTTGAAAATGCTCAGTGGGTGCACACGGGCCGCTGGTCGGGGTCGATGGTGGCCACGTATTCGTCCCAGTAGGACAGCTTCCATGCGTCGCGGGCGGCGTCGCGGGATTCGAGGTAGTCGCGCTGGGAGTCGATGTCGCAGCGTAGCCAGACCACGGCGATCGCCGCGCCGGCCTTCGCGCACCGCTTCTTCATCCGCTCCATCCACGCCGCGTCCGTCAGCTCACGCACGAACGGGGCGGTCACGACCGTGGGCAGGCCCAAGCGCAGGTTGTCGAACGCGGTGTCGAACATCGCCCGGTACTCCAACGGGCGGATCCGGCCGGTGTAGACCTCGCCCTGGCGGTCGTTCGGGTCGGTGTCCATCGACAGCAACAGGGACTCGGTCAGCGGGCGGCTCATCGTGTCCTTGTCGAGCAACGACCAGCCGGTGATCTCGCAGATGAACCGGGCGAACTCCGTCTTCCCCGAGCCCGGGAACCCGGCCACCATCACCAGGACCGGGGAGCCCTCCCGCGGCCGACCCGAACTCCACGCATTGAGGATCTTCGCTTCGAGGTCGATCGGGGGAAGCTCGACCCGGCGGCCTCGGCTGGCAGCGGGGGGTTCGATGCAGGCGAGAAGCTGGCGGATGGAGTCGGTGACCTCGTCGCGGCGGGGCAGCACCGGCGGTGCGCCGAACGCCCCACCCGCCTGTTCCCGAAGGTGGGTGGGCACCCGCAACGTCTCCCGCGGCGGTCGCGGTGCGACGCCTGCGGCTCCGGGGACTTCCCAGGGGCGAGGCGCCAGGCCGACCATGGCGCCGGGGATGCGTAGGCCGTCGGCGATCCGCTCGATGACCTCGACCTCTTCGACCTTCGCCTTGCCGCCGGCGATGCGGCTCACCCGGGACTGACTGAACCCCTCGATCGACGAGGCTATGCGGTCCTGGCTGACGTGATCCCACTTGCGCATGAGCAGGAACGCGGCGCCGAAGTCCCGGCCGCGTAGGGCGTCGGCCATGTCGTCGCGGTGCAGCAGCTCCGAGGAGACGGTGTAGCGCTGCCAGGCGGATTCGGGATCGGCGGTCATTCATCGCTCTTCGGTCGGTGGCAGATCAGGGCAAGCCGCGTAAGCAGATCAGCACGGTGAGCATAGCTGGGCCGATGTCGTCTCGGCATCACAAGTCCGGATCGAGCGGTCAAAGGGCGCCGGACCGGCGCTGAGCTGCCCATAGTGCTGCGGGGACGGCGGCGCTGGAATGCCGTCGCTCCATGCCGTCTCGACATTCCGTGGCTGCCCGGTTCCGGTGAGTCTTGTCCGCAGTCGGCGCCGTCCGTGCCGAGTGTTCCTCCGCGGGCGGCGTCGACACCAGAGCTGGTCACGACATCCGCGCCGATCCGTGGTTGGTCGCCGGGCGACCCTGCGGGCGTCCGACCCGTCGGGATGGGTGGCGTGGGCGAGGAGACGACGAAGGGGACAGCGATAAACGGCAGGCAACGGGCACGCGGGACGGGCACGCCGAGTGCCACGCTGCCGCGCCTTGATCTGTGTGGCGAGGCGGGCAGCGTCAGCGATGCGGCTGCGGATGCCGCGCCTACGCCCGTCCGGGTGAGCTCGACGTGTTCCAGGCGGGACCTGTTCCTGCCGCGAAAGCCGGCCACAGGGAAGACGGCGGGACAGGGGAACACCGCCGACGCGGCGTCCAGGGTGCACCGGATCCGGTGGGCGCTGGTGGTGCGCAGTCCCCGCGGAACCCTGGCGGGCGTGATCGGCTGGTTTCTGTCCGGAACAGAGGCGAGAGAGTACGCACGGGAACAGGGCTATGCGAACGCGCTCGTGCTGCCGGGCCTGTCTGTTGCCGCGGGGACGGCACGGTGAGCGGAGCTCGGGTGGGGCCGCGGACGTGGGAGGTGCCGGCCGAGGACATCCCCCGATTGCTCCATCCCGGCCGCGCCGGGCTGCTCGTCGCCGGACCGTTAGTGGCCCGTGACAGCGGCGGTCACGTGCACACCGACTTCCTACCGGCGCGTGGCGGGAGGCGATTGGTCGGCTGGGCGCTGAGCACCGTGGCCGGTACCGGCGGGGGGACGGTGACGGTGTGGCCGTCGGAGGCGACGGTGATGGAGACCGGGGTGGCGTTCCTGATCGGCCGGTACATCCGCGGGGAGCGGGAGTGGGCCGGTGATCGGGATCTGGCCGTGGTGACGGTCGGCGTGGCCCCCGGGCCGGAAGATCTCGATGTTGCCGTCACACCGGTGCCGCACCGGATGCGGGTGGAGACCGGCGGTCGGACCGTGGACTACACGGCGTGGGAGCTGCTGCCCGGTGCCTAAGATCATGATTTTGGGAAGCCCTCTGCCCTCGCTGAGCGTGCCGGACGTGGACGGACTGCTGATCGCGGAGCCGTCAGGGGCCGGGGAGTCCACGCGGGGCGGGCCGTTGGTGGCTCTCGTGGCCGAGTTCCAGCCCGTCACAGCGCCGTTCCTGGAAGATGCCGCGGTGCGGGCCGCGGTCCTGGGGACCGCCGCGACCGTGGCGATCCACCGGCAGGGAACCCCGTTCGCCAGCACGACCGTGGCGCTGTGTTACGCCCAGGATCTGCCGATCCGACGCGGTCCGATCGGCCAACGCGCTCCCATCGTCGCCGCATCCCGGTTCCAGCATGGGTATCGAGGCCGACCGCATGAGGTGCGGGTGAGCGCCGCCGGGTCCTGGACCGAACACACCGTGTGGGAGCTGACACTCCCCACCTGAGCCGGTGACCGGCCGGAATCGACCGTCCGACCTGTCACCCGGGAGGACCCTGCCCTTCCACCTCCTCCCATCCGGGGGCGGTGGGGTCCTCCCACCCTGAACGTGGCCGGTGATCCGACGGGTCGCACACCGCCGGCCACAGGAAGACCCCGGACCTCTCCCCTCCGACCGAGGTCCGGGGTCTTCGCGTGTGCGCGGACGTCCGCGGTGCCCCGGGGACGGCAGACAACTGCCCATAGGAGTGAGTTTCCCGGCGGCACGTCAGCGTTGGAGCCCGTCGAGGTCGTCCAGGCGGCGAACGAGCGCCCGTAGGTCGTCGCGGATGTCGCGGACGCCTTCGAGGATCTGCCGCCCCAGCGCCGCGGTCTCGTCCACTGCCGCGGGCACTGCCACGTGGTCACCGGTCAGAACACGCACAAGGTGATCGTCGGGCCAGTCGAGAGCCCGGGAGATGGCCGACAGGGTCTTGGTACGCACGCGGCGGGTCGCACCGTGCTGCACCAGCCGCAGCGTGGACACGGCGATGCCGGCCCGGTCGGCGAGCTCCTGTTGCCCGATACGGCGGGCGGTCATCCTGATGTTGATGGCCTGCGCTACGGCCGTCCAATCCTCGCCGTCGGAGTCCCGGCCGGAATCGGGAACGCGGACGGGACCGGAACGATCAGTCATGCACGGCATGCTAGCGAATTCGCATTGCCCGTAGCTGACCTGGTCAATGGCCATATCGACCCGGCATGGCGTGCATAGCTTCATGCCGTCACGGCCTTTTTCGATCCCGACTGCTCATGCACCGCCGATATACCGCTTGAAAAGCGCTCTTCTGGCGGAGCATTCTCGATCCGTACCCAACCGGTGGGGCTGGTCCGGCCGGTGGGGACGATCTCAGGAAGGGGGATCCATGGCGGTACCGAGGCGCATTCCTGCCGCGTTCGACGCAGTGTTCCCGGCGGGAGCCTTCGTGGTCGGCGTCGACCCGGTCAACGACTTCGACAAGGTCAGGGCCGGGGTGGCCGACGCGCAGCAGCGGGACGAGGAGACCGGAGAGCTGGTCTGGCAGGTCAAGGTCATCGACGCGGACCCGGCGGCCCGGACGAACGAGGTGAAGATCCGGATGACGGCGGCGGTACAACCCGTGCCGCCCGACCTGCTGCCGGGTACGCCGTTCCGCCCGGTCGAGTTCGACGGGCTGTCGATCACTCCCTACATCGACCGACGCAACGCCGAACGGCCGAAGATCGCCTACTCGCTGCGGGCTGCCAACATGCGACCCCCGGGCACGATGCCGGGGCGGCGTTCGGGTCCGGCGGCGGCCGCATGACCGGACGCATTCGGCCGGCCATCGACGGTCTGCGCTCCTCGACGCATCACAGTCTTCACGTCGGCGCGGATTGGTCTGTGTCCTGCCACACCTATCCGGACCGGTCGCCGATCCTCGCGGTCCGGCTCGGGCTGACGTCGGTGTCGGTGTCGGCGATGTCGAACGCGGTCACCTCGGATCATGTCGAATTCGCCTATGAACTGATCGCGGCGGTGAACGACTACCTCGTGGAGTGCGAACGCATCCGGTTCGACTCCGACGATGCCGCCGACTCGGCGGATCCGCGGGCCGCGTAGCTCGCACTCGGCCGGTTCGACTGGGCGGCCCGGATACCCGTTTCCGGATTCCGGGCCGCCCGGCCCTCCTCCTTTCGCCTTTCCCGTCCCTGGTTTCGTGCGCTCGAAAAGCGGGTGGTATTGCCATGTCCAGAATCAACGGTGACCAGCGTTTCCCGCGGGTACCAACCCGTACCGAGAAGGTGCGTGTGCCGCTGTGGATGCTGCTACTCGCGGTGGCCGGTAAGGGGCTGGCGCTGGCGGTGCGGGGCTGCTGGCGGCATCGGGTCGCGGTCGCCGCTGCGGTCGGGGTGCTGCTGTTCGTGCACCGCTTCGGCCTGCTCGGGCTGGGGGTGCTGCTCGGCGGCCTGGTGGCGGTCGGGATGGTGTGGTGGCGGGTGCATAGCCGGTCGTTCTGGCCGGTGGCCTGGTGGCTGTGGGGCCGTGCCCGGCTGACCTTCGTCTACCGGTGGCGGTGGAAGCCGGCGATGGTCCACACCGACCTTGCGATCCGCATGCCCGCGTCGACCGGCGACCAGGTGACCTTCGACGAGTACTTCCCCCGGATCCGCTCCATCCGCTCGTCGCGGGCGGTGGACGTGCTGCGGGTGGAACTGCTGCCCGGCCAGACCCCGGCGCAGTGGGCGGAGCAGGCCGAAGCACTGCGGCACGTCTTCCGGGCGCGCCGCTGCCAGGTGCACGCCGAGACGTTCCGGTTCGTGCGGGTCGCCTTCCACCGGCATGACTCGCTGGCCCGCCCGGTTCCCCCGACCGCGCTCGACGACTCCGACGGCGCCGGCCCTGACCCGGCCGGCGCTGCCGGTGACCATCCCCGTTCCACCCGGTCGTCATCGGGGCGGGGTGAGCTGGTGGCGGGCCTGTCGGCGGTGCCGGTGGGCCGCTGCGAGGACGGATCCGCCTGGACGCTGCCCGTGCGCGGTTCGCATGTGCTGATCGCGGGGGCGACGGGGGCGGGCAAGGGCTCGGTGCTGTGGGGGCTGCTGCGCGGCCTGGCACCGGCGGTGGCCGCTGGGCTGGTGGAGCTGTGGGTGTGTGATCCGAAGGGCGGGATGGAACTGGCCTTCGGCCGTCCGCTGTTCACCCGCTTCGCCACCACCACGGACAGCATCGCCGATCTCCTCGACGACGCGGTGAGCCGGATGCAGGACCGTACGGCCGCGCTGGCGGGCAATACCCGCCTGCACCTGCCGACCCGGGAAGAGCCGCTGATCGTCGTCGTGGTCGACGAGATCGCCTCGCTGACCGCCTATGTGACCGATCGGGAGCTGAAGAAGCGGATCGGGGCGGCGCTGCCGCTGCTGCTGTCCCAGGGCCGCGCACCCGGGGTGGTGGTCGTGGCCGCGGTGCAGGACCCGCGTAAGGAGGTGCTGCCGTTCCGGGACCTGTTCCCGGTCCGCGTCGCGCTACGGATGACCGAAACCGACCAAGCCGACCTCGTCCTTGGCAACGGCGCCCGGGAACGCGGTGCCCGCGCCGAGGAGATCCCCCGCGCACTGCCCGGGGTCGGCTACGTGCTGCACGACGGCAACCCCGACCCGATCCGCGTCCGCGCCGCCTACGTGGATGACGTCGAGATCGGCCGGGTCGTCACCCACTACCGGCCCGCATCCGCGGCCGGCGGCTGGACCCCGGACGTGAACAACTACCTCGACGACGGCGACGACTCCGACCCGCTCGACGGCCTCGACCAGGCCGCGTAATCGTGGCGAGTAATGCGGCGGCGAGCAGGACCAGCGGGTCAAATGGTCAGGGGGCGGCGATGCCGAGCAGAGCCCTCAGGTCGCGTCGGCCAGTGCGTCGATACTCGCATCGCTCGCGGCAGCCTCGGCGATGACGGAGGCCACAGACGGTTGCGCAGCGATGTTGACAAGTTCGGGCATCTCCTCTCGCCAGGGAACGCTTTCGTACCCGCGTCCAGGGCTCCGGTAATAGTAATGGCAGGTCATAAGCAGCCCGGTCACCGTTTCCACCACCTCGTCGACGGGCTCGACGACGGTGAATCTGCGGCGGCTGAGCTGAGGGTTGCGGACGGTCATCGAGGCTGCCCCGCCGTAGTGATCTCTCCAGCCGAAGTGGAGGACTCCGACCCCAGTTTGCAGGGCAGCGCCCATACAGAGGCAGCAGGGCTCCACGTTGGTGTACAGAACGTGCTGTTGAAAAGAGCCTCGACAAGGAAGCTGGGCGAGTGCGTTGACCTCGGCGTGCGCGATCCGCGTGTTGGCAAGCTGACCGGGAATCTGGATGTCCTCGTGCCGGGTGCTGCGCGCCCGCCCGACCAGCGTGCCGGAACCGTCCAGGACGACCGCGCCGATCGGGAGGCTTCCGGCTCGATACGCCTCCCACGCCAGGGACATCACCGTTGGCCACGGAAAATCCATCTGTCCAGGATGGCTGATCGTCTGCTCCTCGGGCGGCCATTGCGCAATTCCGACAACCCGACCCCCGTACTATCCGGACTACTCGGCACACCTTGGGACGATACGTGGGGATTCGACCTGAAAAAACATCGGGCGCTGCCGCTGCCGGTCCGTGGTAGGGCTGCGCCCACTACATGACTTGGACCCGACATTTTGGAGGATCCCCCCGGCCGATGATCTCCACTGCCCCTCCTGTCACGGCCATGCCTCTGGTTTCCGCCGATCCGAAGACATTTGACGCGAACGACAGTGAACCGTCGGGTCCCAGGCCGCCGGTCGACCGGCCTGGTTCTCGGGCGGCGCGGATGCGTTCGCCGCTGGCCCGCCACGTCGTCGAGGCGGTCGCGTTGGACAACGGGGTGTGCGTCCGGCCGCTGGCGATGCGCCGGACCAGCCTGGACACCGGCGAAACGCAGATCATCCCCGTTCCCTGCGGCGCCACCCTGGCGAGCAAGTGCCCGCCGTGCGCGGACCGGGCCCGGCGGCTGCGGATGGCGCAGTGCAAGACGGGATGGCATCTCGACGACGAACCCGTTCCCGACCCCGACCCGCCCACGGATGACGCCAAGGCGCTTGCCGTCCTGCGGGCGGACCTGGAGGAAGCGCGTGGTGAGGTCCTGGCGGCCGGCGACACGGTCCAGGTCGGGGAGATCGACGAACTGATCGGCCAGGTCGACCAGGAACTGTCTGACCTCGGTGTCCGCGGGCGGATCGCACCGGAAGACCGGGACCGGCCGCGTCGGGTCCGCTCGACGAAGCGTCGCCAGGATGCCCCCGACCTGCCCCGGCTTCCCGTCGAGCGGCGGACGGTCGGGCGGACGTTCACCGCGCCGGACGGGACGGTGTGGCGGCCGTCGATGTTCCTGACTCTGACCTGCGACTCGTACGGGCGGGTGCGTTCCGACGGCACGCCGGTGGACCCGGGCTCGTACGACTATCGGCGGGCGGCGCGGGACGCGATCCACTTCCCGAAGCTGCTGGACCGGTTCTGGCAGAACCTGCGCCGCGCGGTCGGCTGGGATGTGCAGTACTTCGCCGCACTCGAACCCCAACGCCGGTTGGCCCCCCACCTGCACGCCGCGATCCGCGGCACCGTGCCCCGGGTGATGCTGCGCCTGGTCGCGGCGGCCACCTACCACCAGGTCTGGTGGCCCTCCGCGGACCGGCCGGTCTACGACGATCAGCATCTGCCCGTCTGGGACGACACCACCGGCGGCTACCACGATCCCGACACCGGCGTCCCGCTGCCGTCCTGGGATGCGGCGCTCGACGCGATCGGCGAGGACGACGAACCCGCCCATGTGGTGCGGTTCGGCGCGCAGCTCCGCGCGGACGGGGTGACCGCGAACTCGACGAACACCGGCCGAATGATCGGCTACCTGACCAAATACCTGACGAAGAGCCTCGACGCCTGCCACGCCATCGACACCGACCGGCAACGGGCGCACGTCGACCGGCTCGCGGACGCCCTGCGCTACGAACCGTGCTCCCCGACGTGTGCGAACTGGCTGCGCTACGGCATCCAACCCCGCAACCCCCGCCGGGACCTCACCCCCGGCCGGTGCACCGGCAAAGCACACCGGCGCGAAACGTTGGGCTTCGGCGGCCGGCGGGTGCTGGTCTCCCGCCGATGGTCC
This sequence comes from Frankia sp. RB5, assembly GCF_059816245.1. NCBI lineage: Bacteria > Bacillati > Actinomycetota > Actinomycetes > Frankiales > Frankiaceae > Frankia > Frankia sp. RB5. The sequence goes on along the minus strand of NZ_JCBATA010000013.1, from coordinate 130,843 downwards.
GGCAAGACCCTCACCGACCACCGCCACGACCGGGTCGACTTCATCCGCCAGCAACTCGCAGCACTCGGCGCCACCGGCACCGGCCCGGCCGCACCCGAAGACGATCCGGCCCGTCTCGCCTGGACCCTGCTACGCCCCGGCGACCCGGCCGCACCCCGCCGCGAACACCTGATGTTGCACGCCATCGCCCAACGCCACGCCTGGCGCGCACAGCTCGGACAGGACACCGGAGCAGGAGGCAGGGCAGGCACCGGCCAGGGTTCGGCAACCGGGCCACCGCTGGCCGACGCGGCCTGAGCATCCCCCGCCCCGGCAAGCCTGGAGAGCCCCCGTGACCAAGCTCCTGCTCACCCCGACCGAGGCCGCCGACCTGCTCGGCGTCAGCCGCAGCACCATCTACGACCTGCTCAACAGCGGCGACCTCGAATCCGTCCACATCGGCCGCGCCCGACGCATCCCGTCGGCCTCACTGCACGCCTTCGTCAACCGGCTCCGCGGCCTCGACGACGGACAGGCCGCATGACCGCCCTCACGGCCCGCCGGACGGCGGGGGGTCGGGCCGGTGTTCGGCAATCCACGCTTCGACGTCGTCGGTCCGCCAGATGTGACCGGCGGCCAGGGAGGCATACGGCGCGGGGAACGTCGGGTCTTCCTTCAGAAGCTGGTTCACCCGCGTTCGCCCGACACCAAGCCGGCGGGCGATCTCCGCCGCTCCCATGAGCGGTTGCGTCATACCCGCAATCTACTGGACGACCGTCCAGCGCCACGTGTACCGTGGGCGCCACTGGACGGTCGTCCAGTCACGTTGAGGCGGTTCCGGCCGCGTGCGCCAACACCCGACCGGAACCTTGATCCCTTCCTGCTCGAACAGGAGAGAGACCCATGCCCATCTTCCCGTCCGACACCCCGGACCCCCGCCAGACCCCCGGCGCAGACGTGCCGCTGATCGTGGCCAGCATCGTCCGACCCGGCGTGTACGCGCTGACGGTTCGCCCTGGTGCTGATGCCCGCGAGATCGCCGAGGTCCTCGCCCGACTGCCGGTCGACGCCTTCCTGACCGAGCACTTCGGCGACATCGACCTCACCATGATCTTCCGTGCGGTGCCCGGCGGTCCGGACTCCGAGCCCACCGGGGGCATCACCCCGACGGCACCGGCGGCGGCGAGCGGAACCCGCCCGTAGCGGACCCCCTGCCCCACCCATTTTTCTTCCGTTCTCTGGTAGCGCCTGAAGCTGTCGGGGCGGTGGACGGGTCCAGGGTCGGCCGAAGGCCGATCGCGTAGCGACGCGCAGCGCCCTGGACGCGGCCGGCGACCCGACAGACCATCCCAGCGCCAGAGAACGGAAACCCCACCCGCGCCGGACAACGCCACCCGCGACCCGCGCGCCCGTTCTTTCGGCAAGGAGCCAAACCCGCCATGCCCACCAACACCCCACGACGGGTGAGCCTCGTACAGGCGCTGAACGACCACCTCGACCGCGCCAACCGCGGCCAGGGACGCGCCTACCCGCAGACCGACGGAGAGACCAAGTTCGCCTGCGACATGGAAGACAGCCCCTACGGCTGCCCCTGGTGCGACGCCGTCGAATGGCCCGACGGCAACCCCCTGGACGTGGCCTGATGGCCGAGGGAAAGGGCAGCAGACGCGGCAACGGCGAAGGCTCGATCTACCGGTACCGCAACAGTTGGGCCGGTCAGGTCAGCATGCCTGACGGCACCCGCCCGACGTTCTACGGCAAGACGAAGGACGACGTCCGAGGGAAGATCACTGCCGCGCTCCGGGCGGTGCAGGACGGGGTGCCACTCGTCACGACACGCATGACGGTGGCTGCCTACCTCGATCAGTGGGTGACCGTCGTTCTGCCCTCCCGCGTGGTCGCTGGAACGCTCGCCGAGTCCACGGCCGAGTCGTATGCCGATCAGGTCCGGCTGCACATCACGCCGATCCTCGGTCGTCACGAGCTGCGCAAGCTGTCCACCGCGCACGTCCGCCAGTGGATGACACGCAAGCTCACCGAGCCGTCGTCCGCGGGTCTGGCGCAGCGCGCGGCCTGGGAGGCTGAGGCGGCCCGCAAGGCGGCGGAGCGCGAGAAGGCAGACCAGTCCCGCCCGGCTCGACGTTCGGCGGCGCCGAAGAAGCCGGCCGCTCGACCCGAGCCCAAGCCGATCAAGCCGCTGTCGGCCCGGTCGGTGCGCTACCTGCTGGTGATCCTCACCGCGGCGTTGAATGACGCGGTCCGGGAGGAACTGCTGACCCGGAACGTCGCCGCTCTCGTTCAGCCGCCGAGGAAGGCCGATGCGCCGATACGGGCGCTCACCGAGGAAGAAGCCCGTCGGGTTGTCGCGGTCGCGCTCGTGGACCGGATGTCCGCGCTGTGGCTGGTGCTGCTGGCGCTCGGGCTGCGCAAGGGAGAGGCGCTCGCACTGCGCTGGGATGCCCTCGACCTCGATGCGGGCACGGTCGCCGTGGTGCGTAAGCAGCGGCGTCGCAAGGCGGGAATGGATCCGGAGACCGGCCGGCAGCGCTGGGAACTCGTCGAGGAGGATGACCTGAAGACGAGGGGTTCAAAGGCGGTTCTCGCACTGCCCGACATGGTCGTCACGATGCTCCGCGAGCACCGGCGGCGGCAGGACGACGCGAAAGCCGACCTCAACGCCAAGGCAGAACAGGCAGAAAAGGACCTGGCGGCCATGGCCGAGCAGAACATCCCCGACGGGGAGTCCGGGACTCCGGCGGACCTGAAGGTCATCCGGTGGGAAGACCCCGGACTGGTGTTCACTACCGCGCTCGGGCGGAAGGTCGACCCGCGCAACGTCAACCGGTGGTGGGACGCGGTGTGTGAGCGGGCTGAGGTGCGGCACACGCGCGTGCACGACCTCCGCCACACGGCGGCGACGATGCTGTTCCGGGCCGGCGTCGACCTGAACGAGATTCGCGCGCTGCTGCGGCACACCCGGCTGGCCACGACGGCGGACATCTACATCGACGTTCTGGCGGACGTCCGGCGGGGGACGGCCCGCAGCATGGACGACATCCTCACCCGGCTCCGGAACCCGGCCACCGCTACGGAGAGTGAGGCAGACGAGGGTGCCGCCTGAGTCGTCCTGCAGTACCGTCCGCCAATTGCAGTACTAACTGCAGTACTTGCGGCCCGGGAAGCGGCAGAGCCCCGCACCTTGGATGGGGGTGCGGGGCTCCGGCCTGTCTCAACCTTGCGTGCGCTCGGAGGGAATCGAACCCCCAACCTTCTGATCCGTAGTCAGATGCTCTGTCCGTTGAGCTACGAGCGCGTACCCGCCACCGTGGTGGCCGGCGTCGCCAGCTTACAACACGGCCGGACCGACCCGGCCGGGGCAGGGGTGCCGGCACACATGTAGTTCGTCCGATGCGTGGGGTGAGTGTGGGAGGAGAGGGGTTCGACGTCGCAGGGATCACGGACCCAGCCGGATGAGGCGGGCCAGGGCGTCCACGGCGTAGCCGGCATCCGTCACGGGTCGTGGATCACGCAGGTCGGCGAGACAGGTGGCCACGTCCGTCAGCGTCCAGTGCCGTTCCTCGATCAGGCCGACCAGCAGGTGGTAGTAGGTGCGGGCGTCGCCGCGCAGCGTCCGCAGGATGCGGTCCCGTCGACCCCACGGGACCGCCATCCCGTCGGTCGCGCCCACACCGGCCGTGGAGCCGAAGGCGAGGCGGACCCGGTTGGACCCGTCCTGCCCGCACCAGGTACTGGCGACCAGTCGAGCCCGCTGGCCATATGGCAACAGCGACGCGATCGCCTCCAGGTAGCGCAGCTGGTTCGCCGTCCGCTCCCACGGTTCGCCTGCCGGCGCGCCGTACACCCTGACCGGATGTGCGAGGAGGGCGGCCGCCGTGGCCGCCGCGGTGCGCACGTCGACCCCGAGCTCGGCCAACGCGATCTGGACGTCGTCAGGGCGGAAGGCCGCCACGTCGATCTCGATCGGCTCGGCGTCGTCCGGGTGACTGTCGGGATCGAGCCGCAGCGCCGCGTCGTACAGGCCGGTGTACGAGACGGGCGCGGCACGTAGGCTGGCGAACGGGACGCAGAGGAACCCGGTCGTCATGACCGGCCGACCATCACCCTCGTGGATCTCGTCGTCCGGCTGGCGCCAGGAGCGGACGGCGAGGCCGAGCATCGTGTCCCCGGCACGCGGTGCGTAGCAGACCGTGGCCCATGGCAGGGATGCGCCGCCATGCTCGACCGATGCGTGGGTCGGCGGTGAGCCGGGGGTGAATCGCCGCAGAATCTGCGTGTACTGAGGTCCGGTGAAGTAGCCGCCGCACTGCCGCACGACCTCACCGTCGCTTCTCGGCCCGCCTGTGGTCACCGCCCAGCCCGCTGGAAGACGGACGGTGCGGGAATCGCCGACGATGATGTGCCCCCCCGACACGGCACCACGCAGCCCGCGGAACCAGGTGCGATCTCGACCACCGGCGGCCGCTGCTCAGGACAGTGATGGCCGTTCGAGTTGGACACATCGCGCCACTCTTCCGCATGCCGGGCGCAACCGAATCGTTGCAGTATGAAGTCATCGGGCGTGCCGGTCAAGAGTCACACCGGCCGTCCCGCGCTGATGGAGACAACGGCGGGCCGCGTACTCGCGGGACCGACAACGACAGGAGGACAGCAGCCGAATTCGCGCGTTCACGGCGTGGGGACGTCCGCGTACCATCAGCGAGGAACGTCCGGCCGTCGCATGTCGCGGCGACGGTGGTGCGGGCATGGGACAAAGATTCTTCGCGAGCCCAGAAGCTCGCGGCCTGAATTCCGGGGGAATGGTGACGGATCGGCTGACCATCGAGGAAGTGCGCATGCTCGCGCAGGCATTCGCCCGGCCGGCCAGCGCCACCTCCCTGCTGGAGCGCGCGGGGCTGCGCCGTTCCCAGCATCCCGGCTGGTCGGAGCGCACCTCGCTGGAGTTCTGGGAGGAGGTCAACCACAACCTGGGCCTCGGCGCGCTTCCGGACGGCCGGCATGTCATACTCGCCGCCGCGCTGCGGGATTTCCCCGAAAACCCGGTCTTTCGCGCGGGCGTTGTCCGGCCACCGTCGACGAAGCCGGAAACGGCACCTGAGATGGGGGTGTCCGGCGACCATGCGACGGCGTGTCAGGCTGGAGCGGAGGGGGTGCTGGTCGCGCTCGATCCGGTGCTGCGGGGCCCCGCCGGCACGTTGGTGCCAGCCGGCTGGCACGGCCTGGGTGACCTGATCGATCAGGCCGCGCGTTCCAGCGGGCTCTCGGAGCACGCCCTCGCCCCGCACGACCGAGGCCCCCGCCTGCTCACGACGATCACCGGTGATATCCCGGCAGCCTCCGTCGCTGCCCTGGTCCGTGCGCTGAGCACCGCGATCAGCGCCCACAACGCGAACGGCGCGGCCCACCGCGTCCGGCTCCGGATGGCTCTGCATCGAGGTCGCCTCGGCGGCGGGAGACCGGCGGCCGAGGCGGCGGCGGCGGTGATGTACCGGCTTGTCGACGCGCCCTCGCTCAGTCGCCTGCTCGACGACGAGCCGGCAGCGGACGTCGTGCTGATCGTCTCGTCCGCGCTCACCGGAGCACCGACACCCGCGTCCGAGCTCGCCGATCTCCTCCAGATCGTTCCCCAGCCGGTGACCGTCGACATCCCAGCCATGCGCCTCACAACCTGGATCGGCGCCTTTCGTTCCCCTGACGGGCGCACAGCGGCGCATTCCGGGAACGCGTTCATTCCGCCATTCGGGTCCATGTCCGCCACGCCGGAGCGGCGTGTGGCGCCCGAGCCGTCCGCGGCCGTGCTACCGGACGGGCAGGGCTGGGATTTCGTCATCTCGGCGGCGGACAGGGACGGTGGGTGGAGCGAATGGCTCGCCTGGGATCTCGTGACCCGCGACTATCTGGTCCATCTGCAGGCGTGGAACGTCGTCCCCGGTCATCACGAGGGTGCTCAGCTCCACGCGGCGATCAGCCATGCCCGGCGCATGCTGGTGGTGCTTTCCCCGGCCTATCTGCGCTCCCCGCGGGTGCTGGCCGAGTGGACGGCCGTGTGGGCCGACGACCCGAACGGGATGAAGCGGCAGCTGGTGCCGGTCCGGGTCGAGGACTGTGAGCCGAACGGCCTGCTGCGCGGCATTGCCTACATCGACCTTGTCGGCCTGACGAACGACGCCGCGAAGGCGGCGTTCCGCCGGGGAATCGACGCCTCGATCCGCGGCTGGTACCGACCGCGGACCGCGCCGCCCTTCCCAGGCCCAAGCCCAAGCCCAAGCCCGTGACCGGGACCGGGACCGGGACCGGGACCGGGACAACCGGGGCTGGTATGGGCGGCCGGGGCTATGGCGACGGCCGCTCGTCGGGGGGTGGGGTCGTCTCGCCGAGGTAACTCGCCTCGACAAGGTCGGGGCGGGCGGCGAGATCGGCTGCGGATGCGCTCAGCGCGATCCGCCCGCGGTCGAGCACGTAGCCGCGGTCGGCGACGCGCAGCGCGATGGCGGCGAACTGCTCGACGAGCAGCACCCCGGTCGACGTCTCGGCGGCGATCCCGCGCAGCAGGTTCAGCAGGCGCGGCGCCACGCCCGGGGCGAGGCCGAAGGACAGCTCGTCGACGAGCAGCAGCCGCGGCCGGCGGACGAGCGCCACCGCGAGGGCGAGCCGCTGGCGTTCACCGCCGGACAACTCCCCCGCCGTCCGGTCGAGCAGGTCGCGCAGCGGCGGGAACCAGCCCAGCACCTGGTCGATCTCGTCCCGGCTGCGCCGGCCGGCGGCCAGGCTCAGGTTCTCCCGGACGGTCAGCCGGGCGAGCGCCCCACGCCCCTGCGGGACGACGGCCAGCCCGCGGCGGGCCAGCGCGCTCGGCCCCGCCCGGCGCGACCGTTCCCCGAGCAGCGTGACCTTGCCGGCGGTGACCGGCAGCTGCCCGGCCGCCGTGCGGATCAGCGTCGTCTTGCCGGCGCCGTTCGCTCCGAGCAGCGCGACGATCTCCCCGGCGCGGACGGTCAGCGAGACCTCCCGCAACACCGGCCCCTCGTGATAGCCGCTGGTCACCCGATCGAGGACCAGCAGCTCGGCGCCCGCCCCCGTGCTCTGTGTCGTCTGTTCCCCGCTGGCCGGACGAGGGACCCGGATCTCCGCCTGCGCCCTCACCGGTCGAGCCGCCCCGCCCGTGCCCTTCACCGGCACATCGCTCTGCGTGGGCGCGGTGCCGTCCGCTGGTTCGCCGAGGTAAGCCGCGCGGACGGCGGGGTCGGCCCGGACCTGCGCGGGCCGGCCGCGCGCGACGATCCGGCCGGAGTCCAGGACGAGCACCTGGTCGCAGACGTCGAAGACGAGCCGCACGTCGTGGTCGACCAGCAGGACGGCCACACCGCGCCCGGCGATCTGCCGGATCCGCCCGGCAAGCCCGTGCCGGTCGGCGGGGTCGAGGCCGGCGGCCGGCTCGTCGAGCAGCAGGACCTTCGGGGTGCCGCTGAGGGCCCGGCCGAGCGCGACCGCGGCCCGCTCGTCGTGGGTGAGCGTCGCGGGCAGGCGACGGGCGACGGGCTCCAGCCCCCACTTCTCCGCGTCCGCGCTGCCGGCCCGGACGGGAACGGCGCCATGGCGCCCACCGCGCCGGCGCGGGCCCGCGCCCCCCACGGTGGCCGTCGTCCCCTGGCCCGTTGCGGCGCCGGACCCCGGCGCGGCGAGATGACCCGGAGCGCGCGCGGGGCGGGCGACGACAGCGAGGTTCTCCGCGACGTCCAGGCTGTCGAACAGCTCCAGCCCCTGGAAGGTCCGGGCGAGGCCGTGGCGCTGGCGGGCGTGCGCCGGCAGGTCCGCCAGGGAGACGCCGTCCAGGCTGACACTGCCGGCGAAGATCGTCGCGAAGCCGGTGAGGGCGTCGATCAGCGTGGTCTTGCCGGCGCCGTTCGGCCCGATCAGGCCGGTGACGGTGCCCGCGGCCAGGGTGAACGAGACGTCCTCGACGATGCGGGTGCGGCCCTGGCCGGCGCTGAGCATGTCCACGGACAGCACCACCGTCACGACACACCACCGGGGTTGACCGCGGACGGGGCCAGCCGGGGCTGGGCGCCCTGTACCGGGGGTGGGCCGCCGGTCTCCCCCGGGCTTCCCTCGTCGCCGCGATCACCGCCGTCGCCGCCACCGCCGTCCGCGTCCGCGGCACCGGGGCCCTGCGGGCTGCGGTGGCTGTCGGGGCCCCGCGGTGGGCCGAACGGCAGGCGGCGCGCGGCCCCGGGCCCGCCGGCGGAGCGGTGCACGAGCCCGGCGGGGCGCAGGACGGCGAGCACGACCACCGCGAGCCCGCACAGCACCTGCTGGTACTCCCCCAGCCCCGCGACCCGGTCGAGCAGGGTGAAGGCCAGTCCACCGGGGACGAGCAGACCGGCCACCAGCGCGCCGCCGACACTTGTCACGCCGCCGACGGCCGCGATGGCCAGGAAGAACAGCGATGCCGTGACGCCGAACGAGTCGAACGACAGCCGTCCCTGGCCGTAGCCGATGAGGCAGCCGCCGAGGCCGGCGATCGCGGCGGACAGGGTGAATGCCAGCACCCGGGTGCGGCGCACGTCGATCCCGGCCGCGGCGGCCGCCCGCTCGTTGGCCCGCACGGCGAGCATCCGCCGGCCGAGACCGGCGGTGCGCAGCCGGGCGACGCCGTAGCCGCACGCGGCGAACAGGACGAGCGACAGCAGGCCGTACTGCACCCGCGGGAAGCCGGGCCCGGCGAGGCCCAGGTCCAGTCCGAAGATCTTCGGACTGGGCACGGACGACCCTTTCAGGCCACCGGTGACCAGCGGATTGCCGAACACGGCCTCCTGGATCGCCACACCACCAACGAGGGTGATCACCGCCAGGTCGAGCCCGCGCAGCCGGCGCGCGACCATGCCGAGGAACAGCCCGGCCCCCGCGGCGGCCGCGATCGCGATCAGCGGGGCGACCGGGAACGGCACCCCGAGCTCGCCCTCCAGTCGGGCCAGCAGGAAGCCGGCGACGCCGGCGATCGTCATCTGCGCCAGCGAGAGCTGCCCGACGTAGCCGGTGAGCACGACGAACGACAGGCACACCACCGCGCCGGCGAGGCTGCGCTCCAGGCCGAGCCGGTAGGCGCCGGTCAGCGCGAACAGCGCCACGACCCCGATCGGCACCCCGATGAGCAGGCCGACGAGCGGGCGCCGCGCCGGCACGACCACCGGCAGTGGCGCGGTCACGACGGCGCTGGCCGTGCGGCCGGGGATCAGCGCGCCGCGCCGGCCGGCCACGGCGAGGACCAGGATCATCGGCAGCAGCGCGCGCAGGCCGGGCTGGTTGAGCCAGCTCACGTCCTGCTGCACGGGCAGCAGCACCGCCTGGGCGACGCCGATGCCGAGCGCGCCGAGCACGGTCAGGCCGAACGACGACAGCCCACCGAGCAGCGCGGCGGCCAGCGCCGGCACGACGAACAACGAGTAACTCGTCGGGTTGAGCGCACTGATCGGGGCGACGAGGATGCCCGCGAGCGCGGCGAGCACGGCGGCGAGCATCCAGTTCGCCGCGGCGATCCAGCCCGGGCGCCGGCCGATCAGCGCCGTCGTCTCCTCGTCGTCCGCGACGGCCCGGCTGGCCAGGCCGAACGTCGTCCACCGCGACATCGCCCACAGCGCCGCGGCGGCGACGATCACGATCCCGGCGAGCAGCAGCCGGTCGCTGGAGACGGTCGCGCCGAACACGTGCACGGCCTTCTGCGGCAGGACGGGCTGCAGGAAGCGGTTGTCCGAACCGAACTGGATGACGGCCACGGACTGCAGGGCGATCGTGAGCCCGACGGCGGCGACCACCGTCATCATCGGCTGCGCCCGCCGCAGCGGCCGGAACACCACCAGGTAGGCCACCAACGACAGCAGCGCGGCCATCACAAGCGATACCGACAAAGCCAGCCCGAACGTGGGGGTGTCGGTCAGATGAATTCGAGGTGGCAGTCCGACGACGGGAAGCACCAGATCGCCGACTTCCCGAAGTTCGGCATACTGATAGGTGGCGAACATGGCGAACGCGCCATGCGCGATGTTGATGACGCCGGACGACCGGTAGGTGAGCACGAGCCCAAGGCCGAGCGCCGCGTACACCGCGCCGGGCCCGAGGCCCAGCAGCATTGCGGCTACATAGGTGGTCACGGTGCTCCCCAGCAGATATACGGCATCGGCGCCGACCGAGGTGCAACACCACGGAAGTGCGGACGCGCTGTCACCGCATCACTCCCGTCCCGCCTGGACGGCGGTCTCACCCAGGAACCGGGTGAGATGGAGTGTAGCTTGACCGCCCGTGAGACAAGCTTCCCGCGTCCTCCTCGCGTTCTCCGTCGCCATCTCCGTCGCCGTGGCCGGCGCCGGATGCACGAGCCAGCGCGGTGGCTCGGCAGGCGGCGCAGCAGCCGACGGTTCCACGGCGAGCCACCTGACCGGGCCGCCGGTGAACCTCGGGTTCGTCACCGTCGAGAACAGCACCCTTGGGTCATATCCCGAGACCCGCCGGGCCGCCCAGGCCGCCGTGGACCACGCGAACGGCGCCCTCGGGGGCGTCGGCGGCCGTCCGCTGCGGTTGATCACCTGCGCCACGGACGGCTCCCCGGAATCGTCGCAGAACTGCGCCAACCGCCTCGTCGCCCAAAAGCCGGTCGCGGTGGTCGGTGGTGTCGACTTCGGTACCCAGGCTGCAATGCCGATATACGAGGCGGCACACATTCCCTACGTCACCGGCTCGCCACAGCTCAGTGGTGAGCTCGATTCGAAGAACGCGTTCGGCCTTTCCGGGGGCTCGGTGGCGGAACTGCTCGGCATCACCAGCTACCTGACCGAGACGAAGCACATACGCAGCGCGCACGCGCTGTACGTGGACCTTCCGGGCCTGCTGACCGCAGCCATCCAGGGCTCCCGGAACATCCTCCGCAAGAAGGGGGTCACCGACGTCAGACTGATCGCGGAGAAGGCGGACGCGGCGGACTTCGCCCCCGCGCTCACCCAGGCCGCGGCCGGCAATCCGGACGCCATCATCGTCGTCTTCCAGGCGGCGGCGTGCGCCCGTATCGTGCAGGCGGCGGCCGCGCTGAACGTCCGCAGCGACATCTATCTCGTCGGCGCCTGCGCCACCCCGGCGGTGCCCCGCGCGGCCGGCGGGAAGACGCAGAACCTCTACTTCGCCTCCAGCTACCTGCCGGTCGGCCCGAGCGGCGGCGACGCGGACGTGGCCGCCTTCCGCAAGGCCGTACCGGACGCGGACCGCACCTCGGCGTCGCAGGGAGCGTTCTCGACGGTGCTCAACCTGCGCACGCTGCTCGCGAAGATGCCCCAGCCAAGCGCCGACGGCCTGCTCACCGCCCTGCGGGCCACCCACGACGAGCCGAACGTGATGGCCCACCCGTACACCTGCGACGGAAAGCAGATCACGATCTTCCCGGCCCTCTGCAACACCGCGGTGCGACTGCTGCGCTGGCAGGACAACGCCTTCACCGACGTCACCGGCACCTGGCAGGACGGGCGGCAGCTCATCTCGCTGATCAACTGACCGGACCGCGATCGGCCGGCCCGCACGACCGGCCGATCGCCGCTCTCGGGCCGCCGGGCGCGCATGGCATGTCGCCGCGCCCGGCGGTCCGACGCGGTCACAGGCGCGGCCCACCCGCCTCACCACCCTCCGCAGCACCCTCTCCGCGCATCCGCGATGATTACCTCTGATAATTAAGAGCATTAGCTGACATATGGGCGCACCGCAGCCGGCGGCGCCCGCCGTGACCGGACACGCAGAGGGCGGGGCACAGTGACGGACAACACCTCCGAGGAGATCGGGCGCAAGCCGTGGTGGCGCTCGGTGGCCGACGAGCCCAAGCCCGTCGACCTGCACCCGGAGATCCCGCACTCCGCGCGCATGTACGACTACTTCCTCGGCGGCAAGGACAACTTCCCGGCAGACAGGGCGGCCGCGGATCAGGCGGTCGCGGCCACGCCGACGATCGCCGTCGCCGCCCGGCAGAACCGGGCCTTCATGCGGCGAGCCGTGCGTCACCTGGCCAGTGACCTCGGCATCCGCCAGTTCCTCGACGTGGGCACCGGAATCCCCACCTCGCCGAACCTGCACGAGGTCGCCCAGGGCATCGCGCCCGAGTGCCGCGTGGTGTATGCGGACAACGACCCGATCGTCCTGGCTCACGCCCGGGCCCTGCTCGCCAGCACCCCGCAGGGCCGCACCGCCTACCTCGACGCCGACGTCCGCGACCCCGATGGCATCCTCGCCGCGCCCGTCCTGCGTGACACCCTCGACCTGTCCCAGCCGGTGGCGCTGTCCCTCATCGCGCTCTTCCACTTCATCCCGGACTCCGAGGATCCGCACGGCATCATCGGCCGGCTGGTCGGTGCCATGCCCAGCGGCAGCTACCTGGTGCTCAGCCACGGCACGGGCGACTTCGAGCCGGCGCTGCGCGACGCCGCCGCCTCCTACCGCAAGCAGGGCGTCTCCGCCCAGCTGCGCACCCTGGCCGAGGTGACGGCCCTGTTCGGCGGGACCGAGCTGCTCGACCCGGGCATCGTCCCCGCCCACCTGTGGCGTCCGGACGGCGACGGCGCGGTCGACGGCGAGCTACCCGGCCAGCAGGCCGGCATCTACGCCGGAATCGCCCGCATCCTCTGAGGCCCGACCTGGCCAGCCGGGCCGAGTGAGTCCGGCCGGGCGAGCGCCAGTCCGGTGAGTCAGGCCGGGCTGGCTGGCCGGGCGAGCCAGTCCAGTGAGTCAGGTCGGGCCGGCCAGGCGAGCCGGGCGTTGGCCGGCGCGCGAGCGTGGCGGACGGGCCCGCGCCGGCCGGGATCAGGCCAGGTGCCGGGCGCGCGCCCAGGCGAGCACGGCCTGGGCCGCGCGGGCGTTGCCGCCGGTGTGGCGGCCGTGGGCCCATCCCCCCACCGCCGACCACAGCGCCGTGTCCGCGGCGTCGGTGGTCCGCCCCGGAGGCGTGGGTGGAGTCGTCGGTGGAGTCGTCGGTGGAGTGGTGGGCGGCGGGTTCGTCGGCGGGGTGGTCGTGCCGCCGCCGAGAGCCGCGAGCAGCTTCGAGCCGAGCGGGCTGCCGAGCCCGGACGCCGCGTCCCATCCCGGTCTGGCCTGGTAGCCCTCGTTGTCGCCGGCGGTGATGTCACTGAAGGCGGTCGGGTTCGCGTAGGAGAGGCCGGCGAGGTCGGCGACCGGCTTCCCGGTGAGCTGAGCCAGCCGCGCGACGAGGCCGGCGAGCAGCGGCGCGACGGCGGACGTCCCGCCGACCACCGCGGGGCTGCCGTCGATGACCACCCGGTAGCCGGTGCGCGGGTCGGCGTTGCCGGAGATGTCGGGCAGGGCGCGGTGGGTGCCGACCGACGCCGGCTGCCAGCTCGGACGGGTGAACGTCCCGGAGTAGCCGCCGCCGGTCGCCGAGTCGGCGCCCTCGTTCCACACCACCTCGGCGGCGCGCCCGCCGGCGGGGTCGAGGGTCAGCTTCGTGCCGCCGCAGGCGATGACGTTCGGCGAGCTGGCCGGGAAGTCGGCGACCGGCCGGTCCGTCCCGTCGTCGGCGCCGGTGTCGCCCGCGGCCGCCAGCACCGTGATCCCGGCCGCGCGGGCGGCGGCGAAGGCCTGGTCGAAGGCGCGCATCGCCTGCGCGGTCCAGGACGTCTCGGGGCCGCCCCAGCTGATGCTGATCGCCGCCGGCCGCGGGGTCGCCGCGGCGGCGGCGTTGATCGCGGCGAGGAAGCCGGCGTCCGTGTTCGGCCCGAAGTAGACGACCTGGGCGGCGGCCGGGGCGACGGCGCCGGCGACCTGGATGTCGAGTAGCACCTCGCCGTCGGCGCCCTGCGGGTCGCGGCCGGCGACGTTCTCGGCCCCCTGCACGCCGACCGCCGCCACGGGCGGGGTGGGCAGGCCGAGGCCGCCGAAGTAGGTGTCGAGGTCGGCCTGGCCGAAGCCGCCGCCGAGCTCGATGATCGCGATGGTCTGGCCCTCGCCGGTCGCGGCCGGGAAGTCGTAGGCCTGGGCGACCTGCGGGGCGGTCAGGCCGCTGGTGGCCGCGGCGGCGGGGCGCAGCCGGGGCTCAGCGGCGGGCCGCTCGTCCAGGCCGAGGACCGCGACGACCCGCTCGTCGAGCTCGTCGGGCAGGGCGAGGGTGCCCTCCCGGCCGCGCACGGTGCGCCCGCCGCTGTCGTAGAGCGCGAGCGGGGTGTCGAAGGCGGTGCGGGCGGCGGCGGCGGGACCGTGCAGCCGGACGGTGCGCGCCGGCGCGTCCACCTCGCCGACGGTCAGCCCGTGCCGCTCGGCGAAGGCGCGCACGGCGGCGACGTCGTCCGGATCGGCGTCGAAGGTGTCCTGCCCGGCGGGGCGCAGCACGACGGTCACGTCGATCGGCGCCTCGTCGGGGACCTCTCCGACGGGTGTGCCCAGCGCTGGTCTGTAGGAGCCCTGTAGGCGGGCCATGAATCCTCCCTGACGTGTGCGGATGCCGATGATCCGGCATTCGGCGCACAGCGTCCTTCCCCAGACGCGTCGCGTACACCCCGATGTCCGCGAAAGGGCAGGAAATGGCATGTAGCGGGCGCGACCAAGGCCAACAGGGCATGATCCAGCGCCCGGCGACCGGGTGTCGGGGACGACCGGGCGGCCCTGCCGGGAGATCAGGAGCACACGCGCGCCCGCGCCCTCGGCCGGGCCCCGCCCCGGGCCGGGGCGCGCACGCGGGCGCGCGCCCCGGCGAGGCGGTCTCAGATCTCGGCGACGGCCTGGGCGAACTGAGCCTGGTAGAGCCGCGCGTAGGCGCCGCCGGCGTCGACCAGCGTCCGGTGATCGCCCTGTTCGACGATCGCGCCGTCCTCCATCACCAGGATGGTGTCCGCGTCGCGGATGGTGGACAGGCGATGGGCGATGACGAACGCCGTCCGCCCCGCCCGCAGCCTCGACATGGCGTGCTGGATGAGCACCTCGGTACGGGTGTCCACCGAGCTCGTCGCCTCGTCGAGGACGAGGATGAGCGGCTCGACGAGGAACGCGCGGGCGATGGTGATCAGCTGTTTCTCCCCGCCGCTGACCCCGGTGCCCTCGTCGTCGAGCACCGTGTCGTAGCCGGCGGGCAGGGTACGGACGAACCGGTCGACGTGCGCCGCCCGCGCCGCCTCGATGATCTGCTCGCGGGTGGCCCCCTCGGCGCCGTAGGCGATGTTCTCGGCGATCGTGCCGCCGAACAGCCAGGTGTCCTGCAGCACCATGCCGATCTGTGCCCGCAGCTCGTCGCGGGACATCGCGGCGATGTCCACACCGTCCAGCGTGATCCGCCCGGATGTCACGTCGTAGAACCGCATCAGCAGGTTGATCAGCGTGGTCTTGCCGGCGCCGGTGGGCCCGACGATCGCGATCGTGTGCCCCGGCTCGGCGACCAGCGACAGGTCCTCGATCAGCGGCTTGTCCGGCTGGTAGCGGAACCCCACGTGCTCGAAGGCGACCAGCCCGCGGGGCTGCTCGGGGCGCGCGGGCTCGACCGGGTCCGGCTCCTGCTCGGGGGTGTCGAGCAGCTCGAACACCCGCTCCGCGGACGCCACGCCGGACTGCAGCAGGTTCGCCATGCTGGCGACCTGCGACATCGGCTGGCTGAACTGCCGCGAGTACTGGATGAACGCCTGCACGTCGCCGATCGACAGCGAGCCCGAGGCCACCCGCAGCCCGCCGATCACCGCGACGAGCACGTAGTTGATGTTACCGATGAACATCATCGCCGGCTGCATCAACCCGGACAGGCTCTGCGCCCGCCAGCTCGCCGCGTAGAGCTGCTCGTTGTACTCCTGGAAGGCCCGTGCGGACTCCTCCTGGCGGCCGAACGCCCGGACCAGCGTGTGGCCGGTGTACATCTCCTCGATGTGGGCGTTCAGCCGCCCGGTGACCCGCCACTGGGCGACGAACTGCGGCTGGGCCAGCTTGCCGACCCGCGCCGCCACGATCACCGACACCGGCACGGTGATGACCGCGACCAGCGCCAGCAGCCAGGAGATCCAGATCATCACCGACAGCACGCCGACGACGGTCAGCACCGACACCACGAGCTGGGACACACTCTGCTGCAGGCTCTGGCCGAGGTTGTCGATGTCGTTGGTGACCCGGCTGAGCACCTCGCCTCGCGCCTGGCCGTCGAAGTAGCGGATCGGCAGCCGGGAGATCTTTCGCTGCGTGTCGGTCCGCAGCTGGCTGACGACCCGCTGGATCGCCAGGTTCGTCAGCCGCGCCTGGATCACGCCACACAGCCCGGCCGCCGCGTAGATCACGACGACGAGCAGCAGGACGCGGCCGATCGCGTCGAAGTCCATCCCCCGGCCGGGCGTGACGTCCAGGGAAGCGAGCAGGTCCGCCTGGGTACCGTGCCCGCTGGCCCGCAGCGACGCGACGGCCTCCGCCTTCGACTGGCCGGCGGGTAGCCGCCGGCTGAACACCCCGGCGAACACCAGGTCGGTGGCATGGCCGAGCAGCCGCGGCCCGGTCACGTTGAGCCCGACGGCGGCGACCGCGAGCAGGCCGGCCGCCGTCAGCGCCAGCCGCTGCGGCCGCAGCAGGACCAGCAGCCGCCGCGTGGAGCCGGCGAAGTCCGCGGACTTCTCGACGGCGCCCTGGCCGACGAACATCCGGCCGGGGCCGGCCATCGGGGCCGGGCCGCGCCGCGGGGCCGGCACGGGCGGCCGCTTCGGTCCGGGAGCCTGCGTATTCACGCCGCCTCCTGCTCGGTGAGCTGCGAGAGGACGATCTCGCGGTAGGTCGGGTTGTCCGCCATGAGCTGGTGGTGGGTGCCGACGCCGACGACCTCGCCGCGCTCCAGCACGATGATCTCGTCGGCGTCGCGGATCGTCGCGACCCGCTGGGCGACGATGACGACGGTGGCGTCGGCCGTCTCCTGGGCGAGCGCGGCGCGCAGCCGCGCGTCGGTGGCGTAGTCGAGCGCCGAGAAGGAGTCGTCGAACAGGTAGATCTCGGGTCGGTGGACCAGCACCCGGGCGATCGCGAGGCGCTGACGCTGGCCGCCGGACACGTTGGTGCCGCCCTGGGCGATCGGGCTGTCGAGCCCGTCCGGCAGCGCCTCGACGAAGTCCCGGGCCTGAGCGATCTCCAGGGCGCGCCAGAGCTCCTCATCGGTGGCGTCGGGATTGCCGTAGCGCAGGTTCGACGCGATCGTGCCGGTGAACAGGTACGGCCGCTGTGGCACGATGCCGACGGTGCGGGCGAGCACGGCCGGGTCGAGCTCGCGCACGTCGACCCCGTCGACGAGGACGGCGCCCTCGGTCGCCTCGGCGATGCGCGGGACGAGGCCGAGCAGGGTGGTCTTGCCGCTGCCGGTGCTGCCGATGACCGCCGTCGTCCGGCCCGGGCCGGCGTTCAGGTTCACCCCCCGCAGCACCGGGACCTCCGCCCCCGGGTAGCGGAACCCCACCCCGCGCAGCTCCAGCTGCCCGTGCCCGCGCAGCTCCCGCACCGGGTGTTCCGGCGGGCGCAGCGACGACTCCGTCTCCAGGACCTCCTGGATGCGCTCGGCGCACACCTCCGCCCGCGGGATCATCATGAACATGAAGGTCGCCATCATCACCGACATGAGGATCTGCATCAGGTAGCTGATGAAGGCGGTCAGCGCGCCGATCTGCATGCCGCCGGAGTCGATGCGGTGCGCCCCGAACCAGAGCACCGCGACGCTGGAGAAGTTCACGATGGTGAGCACCAGCGGGAACATCAGCGACAGCAGCCGCCCGAAGCGCAGCGCGACGTCGGTCAGGTCGTCGTTGGCCGCCCCGAAGCGGCGCCGCTCGTGGTCCTCCCGGACGAACGCGCGGATCACCCGCAGGCCGCTGATCTGCTCGCGCAGGATGCGGTTGACCGTGTCCAGCCGCTCCTGCATGCCCCGCCCCAGCGGGCGCATCCGCCGCACGATCAGCCCGATCACGACCAGCAGCACCGGGACGATCGCGACCAGCAGCAGGGACAGCACCGCGTCCTGGTTCACGGCCAGGACGATGCCGCCGAGGCACATGATCGGCGCCGAGACCATCAGCGTGCAGCTCAGCAGGACCAGCATCTGCACCTGCTGGACGTCGTTGGTGGCCCGGGTGATGAGCGACGGCGCGCCGAAGCGGCCGACCTCACGCGCCGAGAACGCCTGCACCCGGTCGAACACGGCGGCCCGCAGGTCCCGCCCGACGGCCATCGCGGTGCGCGAGCCGTACAGCACCGCGGCACCGGCGCAGGCGAGCTGCAGAACGCTGACCCCGAGCATGATCGCACCAGTGCGCAGGATGTAACCCGTGTCGCCGACGACGACGCCGTGGTCGATGATGTTGGCGTTCAGCGTGGGCAGGTAGAGCACGGCGAGGGTCGCCACCAGCTGCAGCGACACCAGCGCGGCCAGGGGTCTGCGGTAGCGGTCGAGATACGCCCGCAGTAGCCGGATGAGCATGCGGTCCTCTCCTGGGCGGTCAGATGGCCGTGCGGCGTCCACCCGGCGGTCCGGGACGGCGCGGACCACCGTCCACCGTCCTGACGCCGACAGGCGGCGGCACCCCCCGGTCCCTGGGCATGCGACGGCCGAAAGGAGTCATCGGCCGGGGCGGCCCGGAGGGCGACGAGTCCCGGACGCGCTGCGACCTTACGACTTCAACCCAACGTGAGGTCAAACCGATTTCGACCGAGCGTCACCAACTCGAGGATGCGGCGAGTGCCCTCCAGCGTGTCACTCTCACCGCACCGATCCCATCCGCCTCGCCCGGTCCCGCCCACCCGACGCAGCCGGTCAGACACCGCCGGCCAGACGCAGCCAGCCAGACGCAGCCGAGCCGACGCGAGCGACCCGGCGCCGGCGGCCGGAACCTGCCGTGGCGGCACGATCCGGCCGCCGGATCGCCAGCAGTTTCTCGATTCCGGCCGCGCGAGGACCCCATCGGTGATTCACTTCCCGTGGCGACATGGCTCCTCGCGATCATCGGGCGCGATCGCCGGACCCGCCCGCCGAGCCGGTCGCCGGACCGATCACCACCCATGACGGCCCAGGGCGGCGAGGACGGGCGATGGCGATCCGGTCACCGAACAGCGGCGACGGGGAGCCCGATCACACCCGGGCACGTCGACAGCACCACCACCCTGATCACATTTCAGTGGCCCGAATACGGCAAGGTACGCGAATTCCGGCTGCTCGCCGAGCGAGCGTGCACATCGTCGATGCCGGATGAACCGCACGCCAGGGTCGCGCCGCGCCGCCAATACGCACCGCCGTTCGGCCTCCCCCGGCTTCGGTCCGCACGTTGTGCCCTCAACAAACCACGGCCGCGCCCGCCGAAGATCCACGGAATTTCTGTCCACAACCCCGTAGACAGGATGGTTGACACTGACCCCGGTTCGCGCGTACTCGTAGTTGCGCGCCTGCCGGTCCCCCCGTCGAAAGGAACCAATAGTGTCGGTGCGAGCATCACGTCGACGGATGGCCCGGTCGTCGTGCCGGATGGCCTGCGGATGGCGGTGAGCGGTGACGATGCCGCATGGGGGATGCGGATCGACGCCAGTTCGCCCGCAGGCGCACCACCACGACGATCGGACGGTACGTCGATGACGCTTTCCGGAGCCAGGCCCCGCGGACCGAAACCGGAACTCGATAACAAGAGTCAGCTCGCGCTCCTCCACCATCTCCACGCGCTCAACCACCCCTATCGGGTGAGTTACGAGATGGTGGTCCGCAAGGTCTGGTCCGACAGCGGCGACGTCAAGATCCGGCGGGCCCGGGCGCGTGATCTCAGCCGCCAGTTCCGCGGCGAGAAGCGGATCGAGTGGGACGTCATCGAGAACTATGTCGAGCTCCTCTACCCGGAGGACCAGACCCAACGCGCCGCGCAGCTCGAACAGTGCCGTCCCCTGCACCTGGAGGCCTTCGGTGAGCCGGACGCGGAGGGTGTGCGGCGGCAGGCGGTCGACCCGGAGTACGTGGCGGAGCTCGAGCGTCAGCTCGACGAGTCCCGGATGCGCGCCACCTTCGCCACCGCGCTGCTGGTGATCGTCCGGTCGGAGAACGCCGTGCTGCGCGGCAAGAACGTCTCGTTCGACTGGTTCCAGACGGGGGCGGACGGCGAGGAGATCGGTGATCCGGTCACCGCGCCGATCCGCCGGCAGGGTCACCGCAACGGCTACCACCATCGACGCGCCGGCCGCCCGATCGTCGCGCTGAGTGATCTGATCGGCGAACAGCCCACGGACTCCCACCGTTCCGGGGCCGCTGCCCGCCCGTCCTCGGGGGCCGTCTCCGCCTTCGCGGGTCCGGGTGGCCCGGGGGCGGGCGCGGCGGCGGGATCCGGCCCGGGCGGCGGGCCGGAGGGGGCACGCCGGCGGTCCGGCGAACCGTCCCGCGCCGGTGCGGCCGAAGGCTCCCGCGGGCGTCGGGGCGGGCGCGGCGGCGCGGGCGAGGCCGACATCCTCGCCGCCGGACCCGAACGGCGCCGCCGCGGCCGAGGACGCTGACACGCACCGTCCGCACGTCAGGCCCGGCGTCCCGCGACCTGTCCCGCCGCCCCGGACCGGCGGCGAGACGGGACGCGCGGGTCAGACGAAGGAGCCGGGGCTGTCCGCGTCCACGATCTCCTTGCCCAGCGGCAGCAGCGACACCGGGATGAGCTTGAAGTTCGCCAGGCCCAGCGGGATGCCGATGATCGTCAGGCACATCGCGATGCCGGTGGTCAGATGCCCGAGGGCGAGCCACCAGCCGGCGAAGATGATCCACAGCACGTTGCCGACCAGGGAGGCGTCGCCCGCGTCCGGCCGCTGCACGACCTTGCGGCCGAACGGCCACAGCGCGAAGTTCGCCATCCGCAGCGCCGCGATCCCGAACGGCACCGTGATGACGAGGAAGAACAGCAGGAAGCAGACCAGCGCCGCCAGCGCATAGCCGATGGCGAGCCACAGGCCCCCGAAAATCAGCCAGATGATGTTGAGCAGGAGACGCACCGCCCACCCACCTCCCCATTCGCAGGACCTCATCCGACCCACGCGACCACGCATGCTCCGCGCGCGGGGGTTGACCCCGCCCGGCCCGGTCCATGAATCATCGCGCGGCGGCGGTCGTGCCGCCACGGCGCGGGAACGTCGCCCAGTGTCGGCCACGCGTCACCCGAAGTCGGTCACCCCGGCGCGACACGGCACCACGGCAACACGCCACCATGGCACCATGGCGACACCGCACCACGGCACCACGGCAACACGGCCTATGACCCCGCTGCGTGACACAGCCGGCGCGACGGGTCGCCAGTCGCTACCGTCGACGGAGGAGGACGCCGGCCTGCCCAGGCCGCCGACCGACCCACGGCTGATTGGTGGATGAACCGGATGCAGGTGTTCGATCACGTCGTCGACCTCGTCGGGGATACGCCGCTGGTCCGGTTGACGCCGGGTATCGAGCGGACGTCGGCACAGGTGCTGGGCAAGCTCGAGTACCTCAACCCGGGCGGCTCGGTGAAGGACCGGGTGGCGCTGACGATGGTCGCCGCCGCCGAGGAATCCGGCCTGCTGCGCCCGGGCGGCACGATCATCGAGCCGACCAGCGGCAACACCGGAGTCGGCCTCGCGCTGGTGGCCGCGCGCCGTGGCTACCACTGCGTGTTCACCATGCCCGACAAGATCAGCGAGGAGAAGCGGGCGGTCCTGCGGGCCTACGGCGCGGAGGTCGTGGTCTGCCCGACAGCGGTGCCGCCCGACGATCCACGCTCCTACTACGAGACGGCCCGCCGGCTGGTCCGCGAGACGCCGGGCGGCTGGAGCCCCGACCAGTACTCCAACCCACACAACCCGGCCGCGCACGTGGCCTCGACCGGACCGGAGATCTGGCGGGCGACCGACGGTCGGGTGACGCACTTCGTCGCCGGCATCGGCACCGGCGGCACGATCAGCGGTGTCGGCCGCTACCTCAAGGACGTCTCCGACGGCGCCGTGCAGATCATCGGCGCCGACCCGGAGGGTTCCGTCTACTCGGGCGGCAGCGGCCGACCGTACCTGGTGGAGGGGGTCGGGGAGGACATCTGGCCCACCACCTACGACAAGACGGTGGTGGACCGGGTGGAGGCGGTCAGCGACCGTGACTCGTTCCTCATGACCCGCGAGCTCGCCCGGCGCTGCGGCCTGCTGGTCGGGGGCTCGTGCGGCCTCGCGGTGGTCGCCGCGCTGCGGGTCGCCCGCGAACTGGGCCCGGACGGCGTGGTCGTCGTCCTGCTGCCGGACTCCGGCCGCGGCTACCTGTCGAAGATCTTCAACGACGAGTGGATGTACGAGTACGGCTTCCTCGAGCCGCCGGCGGAGGGCCCGACGGTCGGCGACGCGCTGCGCCACAAGTCCGTGCAGACCAGCGGTCCGCCCGACCTCGTGCACGTCCACCCGGACGAGACGGTCGGCGCCGCCATCTCCTACCTGCGGGAGTACAACGTCTCGCAGATGCCGGTCGTCCGGCACGAGCCGCCGCTGCGGGCCGCGGAGGTCGCGGGTTCGGTGCTGGAGCGCCAGCTGCTCGCCGCCGTCTTCGCCGACCGCGCCGCCGTCGACGCCCCCGTCACCGACCACATCTCTCCGCCGCTGCCCACCGTCGGCATCGGCGAGCTGCTGTCGCGCATCGTCGCGGTCCTCGGCGACGAGCCGGCCGTCCTGGTCCACGACGAGGGCAGCCCCATCGGCATCCTCACCCGCGCCGACCTCCTCAGCTTCCTCGCCGCCACCCCCTGACCCTCCCCTCATCACGGAGAAGCCTCACGTGGCCGACTCCACCCGCACCCCCACGCGCTTCTAACAAAAGTATTGCTGGAATCCTCGGCATGAGCGGCGGCGACGTCTCGCCAGTGGACCAGGACCCGAGAGTCTCGGTCTCGGTGTCCTCTTCCACGCGAGCGTGATTGCCTCGGTGCGAGATCGCGTGGGTCCGCGCGCCGTCTCCGGGTACGTCGAGGCGGCCGTGCGCCGCCAGATCGAACAGGACAACCTTCGAGAACTGATCGAAGCCAACGCGCCACGAATCCAGGTCACCGCCGGGTGGCGGTGTGGATGAGGGCGGCGAGGGGGCGGGAGCGGCTGTGGGGCGGCCAGGCGATCAGGGTGGTCACCGCGGGCGCGTCGGGCACCGGGACGGTGGCGAGGTCGGGGCGCAGGTTCGTGCGGCAGGACTCCGGCAGGATCGCCGCGCCCCGGCCGAGCGCGATCAGCTGGTAGAGCTGCGTGGTGTCGTGGGCCGGCGGGCCGGGGCCGTCGGCGTACCGGCCGTCGGCGTCGGGCCAGCGGGGCAGCGGCAGATCGAGCAGCGACGCGGCCTCGGCCATGCTCACCCGCGGCCGCGTCGCGAGCGGATGTCCTGCGGGCAGGACCAGGACCTGCCCTTCCGTGTACAGGTCCTCGGTGTCGAGCCCCGTCGTGTCGTCAAACGGCAGATGCAGCAGCGCGACGTCGGCCCGGCCGTCCCGTAGCAGCCGCGACTGCTGGGCGATCCCGCACAGAACCACGTCGACGGGCACCGCGCCGGGCTCGGCGGCATACGCGTCGAGCAGCTTCGCCAGCAGCTCGCTGGACGCGCCGGCCTTGGCGACGAGCACCAGGCCAGGGCCGCCGGTCGAGGTGCTGGCGGCCCGGCGGGTGCGGCGCTCGGCGGCGTCAACCGCGTCGAGGGCCGACCGGGCCTCGCGCAGCAGCACCGCGCCGGCCTCGGTCAGCGCGGCGGAGCGACTGGTGCGCGCCAGCAGCCGGACGCCGCCGAGCCGGCGTTCGAGCCGGGCGATCGCCCGTGACAACGGCGGCTGCGCGATGCCGAGGCGCAGCGCAGCCCGCCCGAAGTGCAACTCCTCGGCGACGGCGACGAAGTACCGCAGCTCCCGCGTCTCCAGACCGCCCGCCGCCGCGAGACCGTCCGTCTCCGCGGGGCCGTTCGGCTGCGCGGGACCATCCGTCTCCATACCTCCACGGTATCGACGTGCTGGAGGAGGAGTTCCCATCAATACCCGGAAGACATCAACGCGTACCTGCTTGGTGTTGGAGAGCGGCCCGCGCCGCTCACAAGATTGACGGCATGAGTGAACAGACGATCGCGCTGGTGACCGGCGCGAACAAGGGAATCGGCTATGAGATCGCGGTGGGCCTGGGTGCTCTGGGCTGGGCCGTCGGCGTCGGTGCCCGCGACGGCGCGCGCCGCGAGGCCGCCGTCGAGAAGCTTCGTGCGGCCGGCGTCGACTCCTTCGGCGTACCGCTCGACGTGACCGACGACGCCAGCGTGGCGGGTGCCGCGACGCTGGTCGAGGAACGCGCCGGCCGTCTCGACGTCCTCGTCAACAACGCCGGCGTCACCGGTGGCGGGCAGCAGATGCCCAGCACGATCGACCTCGACATCGTCCGGACGGCCGTCGAGACCAACGTGCTCGGCACGATACGCGTCACGAACGCGCTGCTGCCGCTGCTGCGCCGCTCGCCGTCGCCGCGGATCGTGAACATGTCCAGCGGCGTCGGCTCCCTCACCCGGCAGTCCGCGTCGACGGACGAGTCCACGGTCGGACCGATCTCGGCCGCGTACTCGCCGTCGAAGACGTTCCTCAACGCCGTCACCGTCCAGTACGCCCGGGAGCTGCGCGGCACGAACATCCTCATCAACGCCGGCTGCCCCGGCTACTGCGCGACCGACCTCAACAACCACAGCGGCTGGCGCACCCCCGAGCAGGGCGCGGCGATCGCGATCCGGCTCGCGACGCTGCCCGACGACGGCCCCACCGGCGGCTTCTTCGAGGACGCCGGCGTGATTCCCTGGTGAGCAGCTGCCAGAGGATCATCAACGTCGGACCGGCGCGCGGTGGGATCACATTGGTATCGTGATCTCGTGTCGGCCGGGCGCGCCGCCGGCGGGGGGCTGCCGGCCGGGCTGGTTCGGTGGCCGTAGCGTGACGGTCATGGATGACGAGCTGCTCGCGGCCGGGTTCGAGACGATCGCGATCCATGCCGGGCTGGAGCCCGATCCGCTGACCGGCGCGGTGGTCCCGCCGTTGTACCTGTCCTCGACGTTCGTCCAGGACGGCGTCGGCAACCTGCGTGCCGGCGACTTCGAGTACGGCCGTTCGGGCAACCCGACCCGGGCGGCCCTGGAGACGAACCTCGCGGCGCTGGAGGGGGGGCGCGCCGGGCTCGCCTTCTCCGCCGGTATGGCCGCGACCGACACCCTGCTGCGCGCCGTGTGCCGCCCGGGTGACCACGTGGTGATCCCCGCCGACGCGTACGGCGGTACCTACCGGCTCATCGCCCGGGTGCTGGGCGACTGGGGGGTCGAGCACACCAGCGTCGACCTCACCGACCCGGAGGCCACCCGGGCGGCGATCCGGCCCGGCGTGACCCGCCTGGTGTGGTGCGAGACGCCTACCAACCCGATGCTCACGATCGCCGACATCACCATGCTCGCCGGCCTCGCCCACGACGCGGGCGCGCTGCTCGCCGTCGACAACACCTTCGCCTCCCCCTACCTGCAGCAGCCGCTGTCGCTCGGCGCGGACGCGGTGGTGCACTCGACCACCAAGTACCTCGGCGGGCACAGCGACGTGGTCGGCGGCGCGGTGGTCGTGAACGACGCGACGCTCGCCGAGAAGCTGCGCTTCCTGCAGAACGCGGCTGGCGCCGTACCGGGTCCGTTCGACTGCTGGCTGGTGCTGCGCGGGATCCGGACGCTGGCGGTGCGGATGGACCGGCACTGCGCGAACGCCCGTCACATCGCCACGGCGCTGGCGACCCATCCGGCGGTCGGGTCGGTGCGCTATCCGGGGATGCCGGGCCATCCCGGCTACGGGGTGGCGGTGAAGCAGATGCGGGACTTCGGCGGAATGGTGTCGTTCACGGTGCGCGGCGGCGAGCGGGCGGCGATCGACCTGTGCGGGCGGACCAGGCTTTTCACCCTCGCCGAATCGCTGGGCGGGGTCGAGTCACTGATCGAGCATCCGGCGAGCATGACGCACGCCTCGGTCGCCGACTCGCCGCTGGCGGTGCCCGCCGATCTTGTGCGGCTCTCCGTGGGCATCGAATCCGCGGATGATCTCGCCGCGGATCTGCGGGCCGCCCTCGATGGCGTCGCTGCGGGCGGTAACGGGTAACAGCCGGCAAGTAGGGAGGGTCCGGACCGTCCGGGCGATCAGACGGTCCGGAGCAGGCATGATCTGAAATGCCGGTGAGCAAAGACCAGTCCGGATAGGCAGCCCCATCCGGAAGGAACCCCCCACTTCGGGGCGGTAATGGCCGACGAAAGTCCCGATCTTAACGGTCGGGCCGACATAGCGATGCTTAAACGGTTATCGTTGGCTAACTGCGTTGGGATCCCGGGCGGAGAAACATCATGGCTGCACGTTCGGGTATGCCGGGCCCGCCCCCGGTCCGCCAGACCGCGACCGTCAGGAGTACCGCATGGACGCCTCGGCGGACCGCCGGACGCTGGTCACCACCGGGGCGATCGCCTGCGCCCTCGCCGCTGTCGGGGCGGTCGAGGTGACCTCCGCGACGACCGACAGCAGGGTCGCCCTGGAACAGGTCGAGTTCGGCCTGGAAGCGCTCGCCCGCCGCTGGGAGACGACCCCGCCGGCCGAGATCGTCGAGCGTCTGGGCGTCCTCGAGCACCATGCCCGCACGATCGGCCGGTGGCGGCTCGGCTCAGCCCTGCGGCTGGAGTGGGTGCGCGCCCACGGCCGGATCCTGCTCATGACCGCCGTGGCACAGGGGGACAACGGCCAGCCGGCGCGGGCGACCACCTCGGCTCGGGCAGCGCTGGTCCTCGCCAGGCACGTGCGGGACACCACCACCGCCGCCCACGCCGGGGTCGTGCTGGCCGAGCTCGCGGCCTACTCCTTCCAGAGCACGGGCGACGGCCTGGCACTGGCCCGGGCCGCCCGGGCGACGGCGCCCCGCGCGCACACCGCGATCCTCGCGATCACGACCGAGGCGCACATCATGGCCGCCCGCCAGATGCCCACCGACAGCGTCGTCGCCGCCCTGCGCTCGGCGGACCTGATCGCCGCGAAACTACCTCCCGGCGCGCCGGGATACAGTCTGGACGGCATTCATCCGGGATATCTGCCGACATTCGGCGGGGCGGCGCTCGTAGCCGCCGGCGCGTTGGACGAAGGGCAGCACCGACTGTCCGAGGCCGCCGATCTGTTCGACCGGTCCGCGGCCTCCGGAGCGCTCGCCGCGATTCGGCTCTACCAGGCCTCCGCCGCGATGCGCGGACGTGATCTGGACGAGGCGGAAATCCTCGCCACCAGGGCGCTGGCCGCGTCCGCGGTGCGGCCGAGCAGCTGGTTGTCGAACGGCATTCTCAGCCTGGCCCAGCGAGCCAGAGGCCAGGGCGCGGACTGGTCCGGCCTGGTCATCCAGGCGCGGGAATGGTCACCGGTGTGACCGGCGCCGGACGCCCGGCGCACGTCGGCGAATCCGGCAGCGACGGCGACTCCGCCGGCATTGCCGAACACGATGCCACAGACCACCTCGACGACACGGGTGGCTTCGGCGGCTGCGGTGAATCCGCCGGCCCGGCGCCGGGCCCGCGCCGCGGCCGGGACGCCGCCACCGGGCCACGGGGCCCGGCGGGTTCCGGCCGGGCGGCGGTACGCCCTGGCCCGCACCGCGCGGGCACCCAGCAACACGGCCGTCACCAGCGCCAGAACGGCCGCGAACGACAGGAAACACAGGAAATCGGAATGATGGGCAGCATTCACTGATCCGGTGTCGACCGGCCGTGAAGGTGCAATGTTCGGAACGATCGACAGTGGCGGCGGGGTCGCCCGTGCGGCGACCGGATGGGGAATGGACACGGCGCCACGGTATCGGTCGCCGAACAATGCCCTGCGGGCCGGGCCGGGCAGAAAACACGACACCACCCGGCCGGCGGAACAATAATGAAGTCCCGACCGGACAGCGGAACGGCAGGAGCCGAATAGAAGGACCACATCCGGGTCACGTGACGCACTACTCACCCGGGGCTCATCCGTGGTCTGAATATCTACGCTGCCGACGGCGTCGGCACCAAGTGCACACCGACTGCACGTCCGGGGCGCGACCGGCCACGCCCCGGCGGCCCCGGCGGGACGGCCCGCGCCGCGGCACACCCGACGACTACCGTGAGCCCCGTGGGCGACGCGGGCACGACGACCACCCCGTCCACCGGGAGTGTGGTGGTCGTCGGCGCCTACTGTGCCGACTGCATCGTCGCCACCGACGTCCTGCCCGGCTGGGGCGACGACCTCCGGGTCGACGGCGTGCGGACCAGGCCGGGCGGCAAGGGGCTCAACCAGGCGGTGGCCCTGGCCCGCCGCGGCGTACCGGTCCGCGCCGTCGGCGTCGTCGGCGCGGACAGCACCGGGCGCGACCTGCTGGCCGACCTCACCGCCGAGGGCGTCGACGTCACCGCGATGACGGTGCGCCCCGGCGCGGCGACGCCGGTGTGCGTCGTGCTCGCCCACTCGGACGGCCGCACCGCGTTCCTGTACCGCTGGGCGCCGGAGGCGGAACTCGCCCTCGCGGACCTGACGGTGGCCCGGGCGGCCATCGTCGACGCCCGGGCCGTCATCGTGACCTTCGACCCACCGCCGGCCACGGTTCGCGCGACCGTCGACGCCGCGCTGGACGCCGGCGTGCCACTGCTCATCCATCCGGCGCCGCCGACGCCGGGCGCCGCCGCGGAGCTTCTCGACCTGCCCTGGCACCGCGTCGCCGCCCTGACCCCGAACGAGACGGAGGCACGCCTGCTGCTGCGCGCCGCCGGCGATCCCGCCGCCGACGGTCCCGGGCCGGCCCTCGCCGGCGCGCTCGGTGCCCGGCTCGGCGCCCCGCTGGTCTGCGTCACCCGGGCCCACCACGGGGTGGCGGTGTGGGACGGCGCCCGTGGCTGGGAGCGCCCCGCCCATCCGACGACCGTCGTCGACACCACCGCCGCCTCCGACGTCTTCACCGCCGCACTGGCCCACGTGTTGTTCGCCGGCGCAACCCGGTCCGCGGGCCGGGTCGGGCGGGCCGGTCTGGTGGAGGCCGCGGTCGAGGCGGGGCTCGCCGCCGCCGCCTGGACGGTCCGCCACCGGGGAGCGATCGACGCGCTGCCCCGCCTCGCCGAGCTGTCGTCCCCCGCCGGCGGAACATTCGTCACAGGAAGGAACGCGTCAACGGACGTGTAGCGGGACAGATTGCGGGTAATCCACCGGCAGCCACGGATCTCCCCGCATAAAGGAGCCATCATGACCACCCGGGTTCGGGCCAGAACCTACAGCAGCGTCAGCCTCGGAACGCTTCTCTATCTCATCGTCGGAGTGGTCATCACCGCGAGCCAGCACTACTGGGATTTCACCAGCTGGGACGGCCACGCCCTGAGCAGCTTCTTCACCGCACTTGTCGCGACCCTGCTGTGGCCGCTCGCCATCTTCTACACGTTCGCGCTGCACGCACGCTGACCGACGGCCGACAGGAGGCCCGCGTCCCCGTTCACCCCGGGGTCACCCGCCGGCCCGCGCCATTCCGTCAGCGGATATTCGCCCGATTGCCAGCCGCGGCGTCGACCATCCTCGCCATCTCGCTCCTCCGTGATGTGTGCGATGGTCGGCCCGCGGCTGGCAACAATGCGGCAACGGATCCGCCACATCATCGTCACGCGGCTGCCACGCAACGGAAGTGATGCGTCCGGGTCCCCTGGTGAAAGGTGTCGTGCCCCGGCGTGGGCGCGAATAGGCGGATAGACTGCGGCGGGCCAGGCCAGGGCCGGCAAAACCAGGGAGGCAGCCCGATGGAACCGTGCCGGATCGTCAGCGTCATCGGGAACCCCAAGCCCGCGTCCCGCACCAGGCAGGTCGCCGAGGAGGTGGCCGCCCGGGTCGTCACCGCGCTCGCCGCCACCGGCTATCCGGCGCAGACCGAGGTCATCGAGGTCAGCGAGCTCGGCGCCGGGCTGCTCGGATGGGGCGACCCGGCTGTCGCGGCGGCGCTGGGAACCATCCGCGGCGCCGACGTCCTGGTGGTCGCCACCCCGACCTACAAGGCGACCTACACGGGCCTGCTGAAGCTTCTGCTCGACCAGATCGGCGGCGGGGAGCTCGCCGGCCTGCCGACCATTCCCGTCCAGGTCGCGGCCGCACCGCAGCACGCGCTGGCCGTGGAGGTACACCTGCGGCCCGTCCTCGTCGAGATCGGCGCCGCCTGCCCGACCACCGGGATCTTCGTGCTCGACTCGCGGCTCGCCGACCTTCCCGCCCTGCTCGACGCCTGGGGCTCGGTGAACCTGCCCGCGGTCAGCGCGCTCGTCGCGGCCCGCCGCGCGATCGCCGCCCCCTCCGCCTGACCGCTTCCGCTTGGGCGCTTCTCCCTGGGCGTCGCGCTGGGCCAGGCGCGCCACCGGCCCGCCCGCTCTTCTGGTCGGCGGCGGCCCTGCCCCGGGGGCCTCAGCCGCCGCAGCTCGCGCCGCCGGAGCCGAACGGGTCGGCGACGACCAGCGGAGCGGGGCCACCGGCGGCCGAGCAGCCGCCCACCGCCCGCGCCGCCCCGCCGGTGGGCCCGCTCTCCGGCTGGTCCAGGTCGACCCGCACTTCGGGCGGCCACCCCGCGCCGAAATCCGACCGGCCCCACGGCGCACCGGAACGTCCACCCACACCACCGCCGGACCCGGTGCCCGCACCACCGCCGAGCCGGGTGCCCACGCCACCGCTCCGGTCCGCCGCGACACCCCCGGATCCCGTGGCGGGACGCGGCCCGCTTCCCCCGCGCCCGCCGACCGCACCCGCGGCTGGCCCGCCCGCCGGACCGGTCGGCGCCGCGGTGACCGGAACACCCGCGCCCGCACCCCGGCGGCTGACCGCTCCCGTTCCGCGGCCCTCGGTCGACCCGCCCGCGCCGCCGTACCCCGGCGACCCGCGATAGCCCGACACCCCACCGCCATGTCCGGATCCACCGCCATATCCCGACGGCCCGTCCGACCCGCCATAGCCGCCATAGCCGCCATAGCCGGACATCCCGCCGTACCCAGACGACCCACCGTTGCCGGAGGTCCGGCCGTACCCGGACGACCCACCGCGGCCGGGGGTCTCGCCGTACTCGGACGACGTGCCATGGCCGGCGGTCCCGTCATCGCCCTGCTCCTCGCCGCGGCCGCCCGAGTCGCCGGGCGCCGCGGACCAGTACGGCGCGGACCAGTACGGCGCGTCGGGCCGCTGCTGGTCTGTGGCGTCGCCCAGCTCGGCGGACGGTCCCGCGGGGCCCGCCGCTCCACCCAGCGGGCCCGGCGTCGTGCCGTCGGCGGGCTGACCGAGCGGAGGGGAGGGGACGGCACCGGCGATCCCGTCGGCGCCGTAGATCGCGTCGGGATACGGCGGCAGCGTCGGCACCGGGGACTCCAGGTCCGCGCCGGGCCGGTTCCCGGCGGACGGCGACGCCCGGGGCGCGTCGCGCGTTCCGGTGAGGGCATCCGCGCGCAGGGCGACATCGTCACGGTCGACCCCGACTGGAACGGCGAAGCCGAAGCCGATGACGGCGACGGCGAAGCCGCCCGCCGCGACCATCAGCCCACGGCGCCGGTCATGGATCCCGATCCGGTCGACGCGCCCGCGCAGGGTTCCGAAGATCCCGACGAACATCACCATGACGGCCATCAATGCCATGATCATGGCGAACTCCGGCATCGGGCCCCCAGGTCGCGACGACTGACCGAGCCCCCGAACGTTAACTCACCGAGAGTTACTTGGTCGATACCCTGCGGACCTTGCGGAGTGTCGGCGGCTCACCAGGCGACGGAGCCCGCATACGCGGGGGTGTACACGGGGCTGTTGCCCGCCCACCCGCCTTCCGCACCGGGCCAGGCACTGCCCTGCTCTCTCACGCCGTATACGCCCGGGCCGTCGTACCCGCCCGGGCCAGACCCGGTCGAGCCGCCGCCCGCCGAGCCGTACCCGACGTCGGCATAGCCGGGGTCGGTGCTGACGGCCCGGCCTGGCCACCACGGGTCGGCGCCACCGCCGGAGGTCGGCGAGCCGCCCGCCGTCTCCCGCGGCGTCGCCGTGGCCGGCACCCGCTGCGGCGGAGAGACCGGCGTCCATGGCCCGCCATCCGACCCCCCTGGGGAGGAGTCACCGACGGACGAGCCGGTCGTCGACGACCCGCCGAGGCCCGGGAGGGTGGGGCGCCCCGGAGAGCGCGGACGCGTGGGTCCGGTGGACGGGCGGTCGTCGTCGTACCGGCCCGACGACGCGCCCGTGGAGGGATGGCGCCCCTTGCCGTCACCGGAGCCGGAGTCACTCCCACCGCCCGGCGACGCGGAATCTCCGGAGCCCTCCGAATCGGCCGCACGGCTCGGCGTCCCCGGACGGCCGCTCGGATGACTGGGGTTGCTCGAATGGTTCGAGCCGCCGGGCCTGCCCGGACTGTTCGGCTTACCGGAGTTGCCCGGCCTGCCCGAAGAACCAGGCCTTCCCGGATTGTTCGGCTTGCCGGGGGCGTCCGGCTTGCCGCCGTCACTCGGCTTGCCAGGAGAACTCGGCTTGCCAGGAGAACTCGGCTTGCTGGGAGTACTCGGCTTGCTGGGAGTACCCGGCTTGCTGGGAGTACCCGGCTTCCCAGGAGAACTCGGCTTCCCAGGAGTACCCGGCTTGCTGGG
Organism: Frankia sp. RB5; assembly: GCF_059816245.1. NCBI lineage: Bacteria > Bacillati > Actinomycetota > Actinomycetes > Frankiales > Frankiaceae > Frankia > Frankia sp. RB5. Next base: position 98,199 of record NZ_JCBATA010000013.1, on the reverse strand, counting down.
AGTACCCGGCTTCCCAGGAGTACCCGGCTTCCCGGGAGAACTCGGCTTCCCGGGAGAACTCGGGTTGCTGGGAGAACTCGGACGTTCCGGGGTTCCTGGCTGGCCGGTTCCGCCAGGACGGCTCGGCTCCTGGGTGTGACCCGGCACGCCCTCGCCGGATCCAGAGCCGCCGCCACTGGAACCGGCGGGCGGCTGGGCACCGCCGGCTCCCCCGCCCCGCGGCGGCGACGGACGCACCGTCGATCCGCCTGGGCGCGGCGGGCTGGGGTGGGCGGCGGAGGTCCGGCCGTCGGAGGCCGGCGGCGCGCCGCCCGGCGTGGGAGCCGTCCCCGCCGGTCGGGAGACACCGGACGTCCCGCCACCGTCCGAGGAGCCCGACCCGTGGCCGCGAGACCCGGTCGATCCGCCCGCCACCTGGGTGTCGGCCAGCTCCTCCGGCGTCTCGCGATGCTCCTGGCGGCCGCCACCACCACCGGCACCACCGGCCGGATCCAGCGGGCTGGAGCCGTCGGGATGGCCGGGGGGCGCCCCGCCGCCGTCGCGCACGGGCAGGCCGGGCCGCCCGAGACGGCCGGGAGTGGCCGAGGCCGGCGGCACGAGGATGATGCCGTTCGAGGCCGGCTCCCGGTCGCCGCCGTCGCCGGTGCCGACGCCGTGCGCGGCGAGCAGGCCGAACGCGACAAGCGCCACCGACCCGGCGCCGGTGACCATCCCGGCGCGACGGCGGTCGTGAATCCAGGCCCATTCGGCCTGCCCGCGGACAAGCCCAAGAACTCCGGCGGTCAGTATCAGCCCGGCGACCGCCAGGCAGAAGAACATCATGGAAACCCCCCGGGCGCAGTCGCCGACCAGACTAGGGGCGATCCATTGCTGTTTGTTGCACGGGAACTACGAAGCGTTTCTATCCTGATCTGACACGTGACGGATATCGCCGACCGAATCGGCAGGTGCACCCACCGACGCAATCCGATCGAGGATACCTGGGATATCAATCCCGGCAGGCAACGTGCCGAAAGCGAGACCGCCGTCACCGGCGATCCGGGTCGCACAGAATGCGTCGGCGACCGCGGCCGGCGCGTGCCGGACGAGCAGGGAACCCTGCATGACGAGCGCGAGTCGCTCGACGACCCGCCGCGCCCCGCCCGGATCGCCCGCCGCCGTCGCGAGCCCGCCGCGCAGCTCGTCCCAGGCCCGATCGAGCCGGGTGTCCCCGCCCCGGGCCCGCTCGATCTCGGTGGCGAGCGCGTCCACGGCGTCCGGCTCGCGGCCCACCGCCCGCAGCACGTCGAGCGCGTTGACGTTGCCGGAGCCCTCCCAGATCCCGTTGAGGGGCGCCTCCCGGTACAGCCGGGGCATGCCCGACTCCTCCACGTACCCGTTGCCACCGAGGCACTCCAGTGCCTCCACGACCACTCCCGGGACACGCTTGCACACCCAGTACTTCGCCACCGCGGTGGCGATGCGGCGCAGCGCCTGCTCGGCCGGGTCACCGCCGACGGCCCGGTCCACCGCCCCCGCGACCCGCATGACGAGGGTGGTCGCCGCCTCGGACTCGACGGCGAGATCGGCCAGCACGACCCGCATCAGCGGCGCGTCGATCAGCAGGGTGCCGAAGACCCGCCGGTGGCGGACATGGTGGGCCGCCGCCGTGACGGCGGCCCGCATGCCCGCGGCCGACGCCAGCGCGGCGTCGAGACGGGTCAGGGCGACCATGTCGATGATGGTCCGCACGCCGCGGCCCTGCGGCCCGACCGGCCAGGCCACCGTGTCGTCGAACTCCGGCTCGCCGCTGGCGTTGCTGCGGTTGCCCAGCTTGTCCTTCAGCCGCTGGATACGGAAGGTGTTGCGGCTGCCGTCGGGCAGCACCCGCGGTACCCAGAAGCAGGACAGCCCCGCCGGGGCCTGCGCCAGGACGAGGAAGGCGTCGTTCATCGGCGCGCTGGTGAACCACTTGTGCCCCCGCAGCCGCCAGGTGCCGTCGGCGCGGGGCGTCGCCGTCGTCGTGTTCGACCGCACGTCCGAGCCGCCCTGCTTCTCGGTCATGCCCATGCCGGCGAGCAGACCGGTCTTGCCGTCAGGCGGGCGCAGGCCCGGGTCGTACACGCGGCTGGTGAGCAGCGGCTCGTAGCGGGCCGCGAGCGCGGGCGCGGCCCGCAGCACCGGGACGGCGGCGTAGGTCATCGACACCGGGCACAGATGTCCCTGCTCGACGGTGCCCCAGACCAGGATGTTCGCCGCCCGGGCGACATGGGCGCCGGGCCGCGGGTCCGCCCACGGCGCGCCGGCCATTCCCTCGCGCACGGCGACATCGAGCAGGGCGTGCCAGGCCGGGTGGAAGTCGACCTCATCGATCCGATGGCCATAGCGGTCATGCGTGCGTAGTTCGGGTGGGTTGCGGTCGGCCTGCTCGGCCCAGCGCAACGCCTGCTCGGAGCCGGCCAGGCGGCCGAGCCGGCGCAGATCGGCCAGATGCCAGCCTGCGCCCTCCCGGTCGAGCGCCGCGAGCAGCGCCGGGTCCTCGGACCCGTCGTGGCCGACAAGCGGCGGGGGCTGGTTCGTCACCTCGTGCGTCGGGCCGAGGTCGGACCGCGGCACCGCCGCCTGCGCCCGCGCTCCAGCCGCCGAGCTCGTCGTCACCGCGCCACCCGCCCCTTCCCACCGTCAACGCCACCCGCCGATGACGACCGCCGGCGCCACCAGCCGATCACGCCCGCCCGTGACGGCTCCCTCGATCGGTTCGGCGCACCGCGCGCCCGTCCGTCAGGACGATGCCCGCCCGCCACCCGGATCATCCCTCGACTCCCGGCCTTCATCGGCCATCGTCGCGGAATCAGGGGACGGACATCCGGGATAGCCCCCGGCGCGGCGTCCCGACCGGCCGGCAAGGCGTCGAAGGTGATGCCCAACATGGCCGCGACCGTTCACGCCGCACCCGGTGGAATTCATCCGGCGTTGCGCCCGGAGAGCGAACCCACAATCGGAATCCCGACTCCGTCGACGGGCCCACGCGTTTTGTTTCGGCCGTCTGCGGCCCGGCCGCGGGCGGCGGGCCGACCGGGCCCGCGGGCGACGCGAGGACCGGCCGTGGACGGACGGCGCGCGACACGGCGCCATCGAGGCGTCCATACCGTCACGCGGTCGACTGATGATGGTCCGCGATGCCCGAACCGGCCACACCGCACCTCAATGACGCAACGTGCCAGCCGATACCGAAGGTGACAAACATCGCATCGCCCGGATCGCCACCGGTAGCCGGCAGACGACAACGCATCGCACGCGGTCGGCGACCGCGGCGGCCTTCGCGGACCCACCAGCGCACACGACCCCCCGAACCCACCCGCACCGCCCGGACCAGCCCCCCACACAAAGACTCCCACCGGACACCATGCAATCTACATTCCATCCACGGCGACGTGTTCTGGGGGCGAGTGCGGGGCGGCTGCCGGGCTGGCACATTGCGGCCGGTCGCGCACACCACCGGCCCAGGCGCACCCAAACCACCGGAGGAATCGGAAACAGGTACCACCGCACACTCGTATGATCGCCCCCTACCAGTTGCATTCGACCTGCCGGAAAAGAAATCCTTCGCTCGCGGTGAGATCTGTCAAGTCCGGGCAACTGTTGGACGGGGCGCGAACATGATCAGATGTGGCCGGCGCGGCCGACGGCGCCCAACCGGCCGCGCCATGGCCAGGACCGCCCGGTCCGCACCCCGCCGCCGGCTGCCGCGCCTGCGCCTGCCCGCCGGGCTGGCCGCCGTCGTGCTGCTCGGCTCGGTCGCCCTCGCCCTGGGCCGCGACCTGCTCGCCAGGGAGGAGGCCGCCCGGATCGAGGCACGGGTCCAGCTCGTCCACCAGCTCGCGGCGTGGGAATCGGACACGGCGGGGCCGTCGGTGCTGGCCTCGGCCGTGCGCGACCTGCCGCTGGACCCCGGCGATCCCGCGGGCAACGCCGAGCTGCTCCCGCGTCTGACGATCAGCGTGCAGGGCGACGTCTATGAGCCGGTCGTCCTGATGGACGCCCGTGGCACGGTCACCGCGGCCTATCCGCCGGGCGTCGGCGTCGTCCCGGGACAGCTCGGCGCGGCCTGGGCCTCGGCGTGGGCCGGACGGGGCGCGATGTCGCCGACGTTCGGTGATCCCCGCCGCCCGGGCGACCCCGAGGCGCGCAGGCGGGCCACGGTGGTCCCCGTCGGCCCGCCGGGCCAGGTCTGGGCGGTCCTCGTCGCCGTGTCGGCGGACCAGGTCCACTACCAGCTGACGGACGGCGTCGCGGCCATGCTCGGCGCCGGCACCGGCACCGTGTCGACCATCGACCCGAACGGCGTCGTGGCCACCTCGACCGACGGGCCGCTGGTCGGTCGAGCGCTGCCGGCCGCCGACCAGCCACCCCGACCGCCCACCGCCGTGCCGCTGGTCTGGCACACCACCGGGCCAGGCGGGCAGGTCACCCACATCTGCGCGGCGGCGGACAACGGCTATCGCGTCTGCTTCCAGCAACGCACCGCGTCGCTCCACGCCGACCTGCGCGCCCGCGGCGACCGGCGCAACCTCACCCTGCTGGCGGTCGCGGTCACCGCGGTGCTGTCCATCGCGTTCGTCGTGCTGCTGCGTGAGACGTCGGCCTGCCGGTCGCAGGCCCGGCTGCGGGCGCTGTTCGCCGCCGCCCACGACATCGTCCTGGTCACGGATCCGACCGGCCGGCTCACCTTCGCCAGTCCGGCCCTCAGTCCGCTGCTCGGCCATCCACCGGACGGCTGGCCGGGTCGCCCGGTGACCGACCTCGTCCACGCCGAGGACGCGTCCCGGTTGTTACGGCTGATCGCGGACCCGGGTCTCGGCTCGCTGCTCAACGTGCGCCTGGTCGGGCCGGACGGTGCCGCGCGCTGGTTCGACGTCGCCGCCCGGCAGCTGCCCACGGCCGACGGCTCCCTCGAGATCCTGATCACCTGTCACGTCGTCGGCCACCGCAAGCGGCTGCTCGACCAGCTCGGCCACCAGGCCGACCACGACCTGCTCACCGGTCTGCTCAACCGCTCGGCGTTCACGGCGAGGCTCGACGCCGCACTGGCCGCGCTCGCCGGCACCGACCCCGGCGACCCACACGCCCCACGTGCTCCGATCGCCGTCCTGTTCATCGATCTCGACCGGTTCAAGCCGGTCAACGACACCTATGGGCACGCTGCCGGCGACCGGGTGCTCCAGGTGGTCGGTGAGCGGATCCGGGACCGGCTGGGAGCCGCCGACGTCAGTGGTCGCCTCGGCGGCGACGAGTTCGGCATCCTGCTGACTCAGACCGACGAGCCGGCCGCGCGGGCGCTGGCCGCCCAGCTCATCGACGCCGTCAGCCAGCCGGTCGTCGTCACCGACGACGCCACCGTGCGGGTGGCCGCGAGCGTGGGGGTGGCGCTGGCCCGCACCCGTCAGTGCGGCGCCGACTGGTTGCTGCACGGCGCCGACCAGGCGATGTACTGGGCCAAGCGGTCAGGACCCGGCCGCTACGCGGTGGCGCCGCCGGTCGAGCCGACCACCGGCCGCGGATGGGGCGACCAACCGGTCCCGTCCGAGCCCGCCGCGCTCGGCTTCACCGTCGTCCAGCCGCCCCCCTCCGACCCCGGCCGGCGGACCACGGCATCCGCCCACGCCCACGCACCGGCGGCGATGCCCGCCGGCCCGGACACGCGGGCGGCGCCGGCGATCCCGACCTGCGCGGCCGTCCCGCCGTCAGCGCCACCGGCGACGCCAGCACTCTCGGCGCCGCCAGCGCCGCCAGCGCCGTCAGCGCCGTCAGCGCCGTCAGCGCCGTCAGCGCCGTCAGCGCCGTCAGCACTGTCAGCACTGTCGGCGAGGGCGACGCGGCCGGGAGGAGACCCGTCCCGCCGAGCGACCCGGCGGCAGCTGGCCCGCCAACAGGTGGCCCACGCCCGGGTCCAGCTGGTCCGGGCTCTGCCGCTGCTGGTGATCGGCACCATCGTCCTGACCACCACGATGATTACGATCGAGATCGAGAACTCCAACCGGCGGCGCGCCGAGAGCCAGCGCACCGCCGACACCCATGCCCTCGCCGAACGGCTCGCCAACCGCACCGCCAGCCTCAGTCAGCCGCGCAGTCTGATCGACCTGGTATCCCGGCTGCCGTGGTCCCTCACGGACCGCGCCACCGACGACCGGATCGTGCGCTCGCTCGCCGGACCGCAGTTCGCCACCCCGGACACGCTGCTCACACTCGTCGACCTCGACGGCCGGCCGCTGGCGGCGTCCCGACCGGGCCTGCCGATCCCCGTCGGCAGCCCGCTGTGGGCGTCCGCCCGCGGCAGCGGCCTGAACGTCCCGACGTTCGGCGAGTCCGGCAACCTCCACCTGCTGAGTCTGGTGCCGGTCCGGCGCGGCCAGGCGACGGTCGCGTTCCTCGTCGTCGGCCGCCCGATGAACCATCTGCCGACCGACGCGATGGCCGAGGCCTTCCAGGGCGCGGTCGGCGAGTCGTCGCTCGGCATCGTCATCACCATCGTGGACGGGCAGGGCCGGGTGGTCATGTCCAGCGAGCCTGATCTCGGCGGCCGGGTCCTCATCGACCAGCGGGACCTGCACGGCATACAGCCCGGGCGCAGCCAGCGGGTCACGCTGCGAGAGAACGGCGGCGGCGGGCGCGTCGCGGCGGCGGCGATGATCCCCACCGCGCCGATGCCCGCCTACGTCGTCCTCCAGCAGGACCCCTCGGCGGCCCGGGAGGGGCCGCGGCCCGGTCACCTGCCGGGCGACCTGCTCGTCGGGCTGCTCGTGCTCGCGACCGGCACCGGTCTGCTGTGGGCGCTGCTGCGCGAGGACCGGACGACCCGCCGCGAGGGTGCCCGCCTGCAGACCCTGCTGCACGAATCCCACGACATCATCCTCTGCGTCAACCGGGCCGGGTACCTCAACTTCGTCAGCTCGGCGGTCGAGAGCCTGCTCGGCTACCCGGTCGACGAGCTGTTCGGGCGGCCGCTGCTCGGGCTGATCCACCCCGACGACCAGCCGACGACGCGTGCCTTCCTCGCCGCCCAGCAGCACGGCGGCCCCACGTCCCTGCTGGACGTGCGGATGCGGGCCGCCGACGGCAGGTTCTGGTGGTTCGACGTCGAGGCGGGCGGCTCGCAGCACGTCCACGGCCCCGGCTACCTCGACGGTGGTCTGCTGCTGACCTGTCACGAGGTCGGGGAGCGCCGCCGCCTGCAGGAGCAGCTGCGCGAGCGCGCGACCCACGATCCCCTGACCGGGCTGCGCAACCGGGTCGCCCTCGCCGACCGGCTCGACCAGCTCGCCCGGGCGCGCACGCCGTTCACGATCCTGCTCATCGACCTCGACGAGTTCAAGCCCGTCAACGACGCCTACGGCCACCAGGCCGGCGACGAGGTGCTGCGCGTGATCGCGGCCCGCCTCGCCACCGTCACGCGCACGCTCGTGGACACGCCTGGCGCCGAGGTGGGCGGTCTGGGGGGCGGCGCGGTGGGCGGCGTGTTCCGGCTCGGCGGCGACGAGTTCGTGATGGTGCTGCCCGACACCGACGCGGAGACACTGCGGGCCACCGCCCGCGAGGTCCGCGAGGCGGTCGCCGCTCCGGTGACGGTGCGCGGCCACACCATCGCCATGCGGGCCACCGTCGGCGTCGCCTCGTCGCGCAGCGTCGGCGCCGACGGCGGCCAGCCCAGCCCCGACACCGTCGTACGCCACGCGGACCGCCGCATGTACGAGGCGAAGCGGGCCGCCCGGGCCGGCCGGGCGATGGACCCCGCCGCGCGCTGAGCGCCGCACCCGCGCGCCGCCATGCTCACACGCGTCCGGCCGTCCCGTGCGCGCGGGCTCTGCCACCATGGGCTGACCAGCCACCGGGCTGACCGGATGACCAGGTCACAGGGGGTGCGTGGATGGGACGGGTCGTCGTGGTCGGTTCGACGAACATGGACGTGACCACCCGGGTCGACCGCATCCCCCAGCCGGGTGAGACGGTCGCCGGCTCCGCGGTCGTGTTCACCCCGGGCGGCAGGGGTGCCAACCAGGCGGTGGCCGCCAGTCGGCTGGGCGCGCCCACCGTCCTGGTCGGCGCGGTCGGCTCCGACGGCTTCGGCGCCGTGCTGCATGAGTTCCTGCGCGGCGAGGCGATTGACGTCACCTGCCTGGTCCGTCTCGACAGTGTCACCGGCACAGCCGTGACGATGGTCGACGACGCCGGGGAGAACGTCATCGCGATCGTGCCGGGCGCCAACACCGCCGTCTCCGCCGCCGCGTTGGACGGCCTCGGCCTCGGGCCCGACGACGTCGTGCTGCTCCAGCAGGAGATCCCCGCGTCGGCGAACGCGCAGGCGCTGTCACGCGCCCGGGCCGCCGGAGCCCGCACGGTCCTCAACGCCGCCCCCCACCGGCCGATGGCGGCCGACCCGCTGGCGGCCGACGTGCGGGCGGCCGTCGACGTGCTGGTCGTGAACGAGCACGAACTCGCCGGCCTCGTGCCCGAGGCGGCCGGCCTGCCGCACCTCGCGGCGACGGCCGCCGTGGCCGCGGTGCGCGGGCTGCTCGCCGACGGCGCCGGCCCGACCGCCGACATCGTCGTGACCCTCGGCGGTGCCGGCACCTGCGCGCGGATCGGCGACGCCGTCGTCACCCTGGCGGCGCCGCAGGTGCCGGTCGTCGACACCACCGGGGCGGGCGACTGCTTCTGCGGCGCGTTCGGCGCGGGCCTCGCCGCCGGGCTGCCCGCCGCCACCGCGCTGTTCCACGCGAACCTCGCGGCCTCCCTCGCCGTGCAGCGCCCCGGTGCCGGGGCGGCGATGCCGACCCGCGCCGAGCTCGACGCCCTGCTCACCGGGCGCGTCGGCTCGTAAGGACCGACCAGGCCAGGGGTGATCGCGCTCACCCGGCCCCCACCGCGCAGGCAACGACGCGGACCGTCGCCACAACGGTGCATGCGATTGTTCCCCGCCGCCCCCGGTGGCCGGGTGGCTACCGGTACCGTTGCGGCGAAATGGGCCTTCCCGCCGGCGGGACGGCAGCGGAGGCTGGGTGGCGACATGAACGCTCCAACCGGCGGGCCGCGGGTGCTCGTCGTCGACGACAACGAGATGCTGCGCGCGCTGCTGGAGCGGATCCTGCTCGCCGAGGGCTTCCAGGTCAGCGTCGCGGATTCGGTCGACCAGGCGCTGGGGCTGGGCGCCGCCGGCTTCGACGTCATCCTCGTCGACCTGCGCCTCGGCGACCGGCCGGGCACCGACCTGATCGCCGAGCTGTGCCGCGACGACCCGGCGGCGCGCCGCCGCTTCGCCATCCTGACCGGCGCCGCCGGGGTGGATCCGGTGCCCGCCGGCATCCCGGTCGTGGCCAAGCCGTTCACCGCCGACAGCCTGCTGTCCGCCATCCACGAGGTGCTGCGGGCCGCGCCGGGGCCCGACGCGCGGTGACGGCGCCCAGCGGCGACGAGCCGCCCTCCGCCGATACGGCCGTCGCCCGGGTGCACGAGCTGCTGCGCCTGGTGATCGACCTGCAGGAGCGGGCGCAGCGGGCGGCCGCGGACCGGCTGCACGACGGGCCGATGCAGGAGTTCACCGCGATCCTGCTGGAGCTCGCCAGTGTCCGCCGGCGGCTGCCGGCCGGGCCCGCCGAACGCGTGCTGGCCGTCGAGAACCGGCTGCGCCTCACAACCGTGGGGCTGCAGGCGCCGAGCGTGTTCCGCCTCGCCCACGACGCCCGCGCGGCCCTCATCGCTGGCCTCACGCAGCGCGTCGACGGCCTGCTCGTCGACCGGCTCGACACCGAGCTGCGGGTCGAGGCGCATCCGCCGACCCTCACCGAGGTCGCCGTGGTGCTCGGGGCCGTCCAGCTGCTGCTGACGGCGGGCAGCCCGCACCGCCGCGGGGAGCATGCCTGGCTGTCCGCCGAGTCCGGGCCGGACGGGCTCGCCCTGCGGCTGCGTGTCCGCCCGCCTGGTCCGCGACCGGGCTCGGCCGCGGACCAGGACCCCGCGCCCGCCGCCCTGCTGCGTCCCCTCGCCGACCTGATCGGCGCCACCGTGACGGATGATCCCGCGACCACCACCTGGAGCGCCGCGCTGCACGTGCCCCGCCCACCGCGCCCGGCCGCGGGGCGCTGAGGACCGACGGCGGCGACCCGAGCGCCGCGAGGCTGTCAGCCGATCAGCTGTCAGCCGTCGGCAGGGCCGTCGAGGACCTCGCGGACCTTCGCGAGCAGCACCCGCTCGGAGAACGGCTTGCCGAGCAGGGTGAGGCCCGGGTCGAGCGTGCCGTTGTGGGCCAGCACCGGGTAGGCGTACCCGGACATGTACAGCACGCGGATCCCCGGCCGGTGCCGGCGGACGAGCTCGGCCACCGTCCGCCCGAGCACCTGCGGCATGACGACGTCGGTCAGCAGCAGGTGGATCTCCGCCGGGTGGGTGGCGGCGAGCTCCGCGGCGCGGTGGCCCTCGGCCGCGGTGATCACCTGGTAGCCGTTGCGGGCCAGCAGACGGCGGGTCACCTCCCGCATCGCCCGCTCGTCCTCCACGACGAGGATGGTCTCGCCGCCGGTCAGCACGTCGGCGTCCGAGATCGGCTCGGGAGCAGCCACGACGCTGTCCACCGCCGGGAGCAGGATGCTGACCGTGGTCCCCAGGCCCACGTCGGAGTAGATCTCGGCATGGCCGCCGGCCTGGGTGATGATGCCGTACACGGTCGCGAGGCCCAGCCCGGAGCCCTCGCCCTTGCGCTTGGTGGTGAAGAACGGCTCGAAGGCACGGTTGATCGTCTCGGTGGACATGCCGGTGCCGCTGTCGCTGATGCGCAGGTTGACGTGCCGGCCGGGTTTGAGGCCGGGGCGTTCCATCGCGACGTCATCCAGGATGTGGATGTTGGACGTGTCGATGGTGAGCTTCCCGCCGGTGGGCATCGCGTCGCGGGCGTTCACCGCCAGGTTGACGAGCACCTGCTCCAGCTGGCCGGCGTCGGCGAACACCGGCCAGGCGTCCGCGGTGGGCAGGGTGATCAGGTCGACGTGCTCACCGAGGGTGCGCCGCAGCATCTCCTCGATGTCGCGCACGACGTCGTTGAGGTTGAGCACCCGCGGCTGGACGACCTCCCGGCGGCCGAAGGCGAGCAGCTGGTGGGTGAGCTGGGTGGCCCGCTCGGCGGCCCGCTGGACCTGCTCGATGTCGCGCCGCGCCGGCTCCCACTCACCGCCGTCGCGCTCGGCCGCGGCCGCCACCACCTCGGACACGAACGCCGTGTAGTTGATGATCACGCCGAGCAGGTTGTTGAAGTCGTGCGCCACCCCGCCGGCGAGCTGGCCGAGGCTCTCCAGCCGCTGCGACTGATGCAGCTGGGCCTCGATCCGCTTGCGCTCCGCCTGCGCGCGTAGCCGTTCCCGCTCGGCCTGGGCCTCCAGCCGTTCGGTGACGTCGCGGATCGCCGCCGACACGAGCAGGCCCTCCTCCGTCTCCAGCGCGGACAGGGAGATCTCGGCGGGGAACTCGGTGCCGTCGCGACGGCGGGCGGCGAGCTGCATCTGCGCGCCCATCGGGCGTGGCTGCGGGTCGGCGAAGTAGCGGGTGCGATGGCGCGGATGCACCGCCCGCGCCGCTTCCGGGACAAGGATCTCGACCGGCTGGCCGAGCAGCTCCTCACGGTTGTAACCGAACAGCCGCTCCGCCTGGGCGTTGACGAGTTCGATACGGCCGTCGCCGAGCACACCGACGATGGCGTCCGGCGCCGAGTCCAGCAGTGCGCGGAACTTCGCCTCCGCACGCTTGCGGTCGGTGACGTCCCGGACGGCCGCGGTGATGACCATCCCCTCCGGCGCCTGGATCGCCGACAGCGAGATCTCCGCCGGGAACTCGGTACCGTCGCGGCGCCGGCCGGCGAGCTCCATCCCCAGACCCATCGGCCGCGGCTGCGGATCACGCAGATAGGAGGCCCGATGGTCCGGGTGCAGGGCCCGAGCCGTCTCGGGGATCAGGATCTCGACGGGCTCGCCAAGCAGTTCCCTCCGGGTATAGCCGAACAGCCGTTCGGCCTGTGCGTTGACCAGCGCGATCCGCCCGTCCGCGCGGACGCCGACGATCGCGTCCGGCGCGGCGTCCAGCAGGCCGCTGGCCAGGAAGCTAACGCTGTCATCCAGGTGAACCACCCCACGGGGTGAACATCGTGCTACAGACTGACAGATCGTAGCGCCGATCCCGCCATGCCATCATCACCCTGACGGGTGGTACCCCCCGCACCTTCCGGGCTGAACGTGCAGCTAAGAGTGTTCCGTCACCGGATGTCGATCCATCGTCCGGGGGGTGACACCGAGGTCGGCCAGGACCGCCTCGGCGGCGCGGCGCCCCGAGAACAGCGCCCCCTGGATCGAGCTCGTGTCCCGATGATCACCGCAGACGTAGACGCCCGGCGCCGTGCGGACCGACCGGCGCAGCACGTGCGGGCTCGTCATCGCCGGCAGTGCCCGCGCCACCGGATAGCGGGCCAGCAGCGCCCAGCCCCGGGCGTCGGTGCCGTACAGGGTGCTCAGGTGCGTCCGCACCGCCGCCTCGTCCTCGTGCACGCCGAGCGCCGACGCGGCGATCAGCGCCTGCCCCGCCGGGGCGTACGACGGCGCGACCTCGCTCAGAACCACCGTGTTGAGCACCGGCCCCGACCGGCGGCCCGCGGCGGACCGGCGCGGATCGGCGCGGCCCTCCACGACGAGCACCCCGCGGCGCAGCGGCGGCTCGTCCGCCGTGAAGTAGTAGGTGGTCACCCCGTGCCAGGTGGGCTCGGCGATGCCCGGCAGCAGGCGGGCCGCCGTCGTCGCGTCGGTGGCGACGACGACCGCCCGGCAGCGCAGCGACCCGCCGTCCCGGGAGCGCACCCCGCCGCTGGTGACGATGTCCGCCGGGCAGCCGGTCCGCACCGTCCCCGGCCGCAGCCGGGCCGCCAGCTGGCGGGGCAGCGCCGCCATGCCCTCCGCGGGCAGCACCGGCGCCGCGGCGGCGAGACTGCGCCACACAAGATGGAAGAACCGGGCCGAGGTGGCCAGCTCGTCCTCCAGGAAGACGCCGCGCAGCAGCGGTGCGAGCACCCCGTCGACGGCCCGCGCCGACACCCCGCGGGCCAGCAGATCCGCGCGGGTGGGCCGTTCGGGCCCGGCGACCAGCGCCGAGGGCTGCGCCAGTCGGTCGCGGGCGGTCAGGGCGGCGAGCCGGGTGATGTCCGCCAGCCCCAGCGCTCTGCCCGGGACCAGGCCGCCGAGCGCCGCCGGCGTCCCGGCCGGATCGCCCAGCAGTACCGAGCGCACCCCGTCGCGCACCAGCAACCCCCGCACGAACGGCCGCGGCCGCAGCGCCGGCAGGTCGATCCTTCGGCGCACCTCCGGGTAGGCCGGCAGCAGCACCTGGAAGCCGCGATCGAGGAGGAACCCGTCGACCAGGTCGGTCCGCACCCGCCCACCGACGTCGTCCGCCGCCTCCCAGACGACCACCTCCAGCCCCTCGTCAGCGAGCAGCGTGGCCGCCGACAGCCCCGCGAGCCCCGCGCCCACAATCGCCACATCGGCCGTCTGCATGGCCACCCACCATTCCGTGTCCCGCGTCCGCGTCCCCCGTTCGTACCCCGGACAGCGGGTGGATCGCTATCGGGGCGGAGCCGCGACCTCCGGCGAGTCGCGCGCGTCGTCCGACCGGCCGTCGGCGGACTCCTCCGGACGCCGCGGGCAGGGCGCCACGACCTCGGAGGGGACACTCCCCGAACGCTCGCCCTCGACCCGCTTGCCCTCGGACCGCTCGACCTCGACCCGCTCGGCCTCGGCCTGCTCGGCCCGCTGGGCCCACAGCCGGCGCACCCGGTCCAGTACCACGATCGAGATCACCACGAGGGTGCTGCCCACCACCGCGTCGAGCCAGTAGTGGTTCGCCGTGACGACGACGACCATCGTGGTGAGCACGGGATGCAGGACGGCGATCCAGCGGGCACGATGACGCAGGATCGTGATGACCGCCCAGGCCTCGATCAGCGACCAGCCGACATGCAGGCTCGGCATCGCCGCGTACTCGTTGGCGATGCCGCCGCTGCCCTCCCCGTAGGGCGACGGCCCGTATACCTTGCCGGTGTCGACGAGCGGCACATTCAGCACCTGCGGCAGGAACCGCGGCGGCGCCAGCGGATACAGCAGGTGGATGACGAGCGCCATCCCGGTCGTCATGATCAGAATGTTGCGGATCCGCGTCCAGTGACGGCGGTGCCGGACGAACACCCACAGCAGAAGGACGATGACCGACGGGAAGTGGACGACGATGTAGAACCAGTCCGCCGCCCGGATGAGGAACTCCGCGTGCAGCGCCAGGCGCTGGACGGTCGCCTCGCTCGGCAGGTACAGGGCACGCTCCAGGCGCCAGACGTGCCCGGCGGCGGTCAGCGCCGAGCCCTCCCGCCCGGCGGCCAGGTGCCGGCTGAGGCTGTACGTCACATAGAGCAGGGCGATGAGCAGCAGCTGGCTGGCCGCGTACGCCGCCGTGCCGACCACCCGGCGCAGTCCCGCCGCCCGCGCGACCACCGCCGACCCTCCCGACGATGACCCGCCTGGCGCAGACCCGTCCGACGAGGATCCGCTGGTGGCAGACCCGCCTGAGACAGGGCCGCCGGCTCTCGGAGCCCCGCGCTGGGGCGGCGCCACCGGCATCCCCAGGGCATGACGCGACAACGGGGATCGCACCGCCGGTCGCCGCTGGTCGGCCGAGTCCGTAGGCGCAGCCCAGCCCATCCGTACTCCTCCCCACCCGGTGCGAGCACCCCACACGCGCCCCCGACAGCGCCCCCACACCTACCCCCACCGACAACGGCCGGCGACCGTCCGCTATGCCCACGATGTCATGATCATGGAGGGCTCGACGTCATCCCACCGTGTGCCCAGCACGCACGACTGTGCTCCTTCAGGCCACCTGATCGCCATCAGATATGCGCTGTCAGACATTCACGCCATGAACGGCCACGCCCCCGCGGGATCCACGACATCACCGCACCCGGACCATCGCGGCGCCTACCGTTCAGGCCAGGGCACATGCCCGACATACGGAGTCTGCGCCGTTCACCGGCCAACCGCAGTCGTGCTAGCCCCCCAACGCCCACGTGGGGCTGGCCCACCGTCGAGTTGCGATCTTCATGATCGCCGCCGCGGCGGGTCGTGGCAGCGTGATGGCCGCGTCACGGCCGCCCGTGTCGCGAACTCGGGCATGGAACGGACACGCGACGCGGAGTTCGCGGCACAGCGTCGCTGTCCCCCGCGCCCCGACGCCCGCCCGGCCGCGTTCCGCGGAACGCAATCCATCATCAGAGATCTCGGCGCGGACGCTGGGTGCGGGCGGACGCTGGGGTGCGGGCATAGTGGGCAGTCCGTGGGTGGGCGATCACGTGCAGAGATGGGGCGGGGATGGCGCAGCGTCGGGAACGTGGGGTCGCGGTCGTGACGGGTGGGGGTCGGGGCATCGGCGCGGCCTGCGCGATCGCGCTCGCTGGCCGCGGTTGGGACGTCTGCCTGGGCTTTCGGTCGGACGCCAGGGCCGCCGCCGAGGTGGCCGGGCGGTGCCGGGACCTCGGGGTCGCCGCTGGGACGGTCGGGGGCGACCTCGCCAGGCCCGAGGACACCGTCCCGGAGCTGTTCGCGGCCGCGGACCGGCTCGGCCAGGTGACGGCGTTCGTCAACAACGCGGGGATCGTCGCGCCCGCGGCGCGGGTGGCGGAGTTCGACGCGTCGCGGCTGCGCCAGGTCTTCGAGATCAACGTCGTCGCCGCGTTCCTGGGCGCGGGCGCGGCGGTGCGCCGGATGTCGACCCGCCACGGCGGGCGCGGCGGCGTGATCGTCAACGTCTCCTCGGCGGCGGCGCGGATCGGCAGCCCGGGGCTGTACGTCGACTACGCGGCGAGCAAGGGGGCGATCGACACC
The DNA here is from genome assembly GCF_059816245.1 of Frankia sp. RB5. Lineage (NCBI taxonomy): Bacteria > Bacillati > Actinomycetota > Actinomycetes > Frankiales > Frankiaceae > Frankia > Frankia sp. RB5. The sequence goes on along the minus strand of NZ_JCBATA010000013.1, from coordinate 82,267 downwards.
ATGACGGTGGGGCTCGCCAAGGAGGTCGCCGAGGAGGGGATCAGGGTCAACGGCGTGCGACCGGGATTCATCGACACGGAGATCCACGCCCTCGGCGGTGATCCGGACCGGGCGCGGCGGGTGGGGGCGACGGCGCCGCTGGGCCGGGCGGGCCGGGCCGAGGAGGTCGCGGCCGCGGTGGCGTGGCTGTGCGGCGAGGAGGCTTCCTACGTCACCGGGGCGATCCTGGACGTGACCGGCGGCAGGTGAGCGCGGGTGGGTGAGCGGCGCCGGGCGCGGACCGGGCGCGCGCGGGACCGAGGGCCAGGATGGCGCTCAGCGATGCCGCTCGGGACGGAGGATCACGGTCGCGTCGGGGTGGCGGCGGGTGTAGCGCACCGCGGCGCGGCGGCAGGAGCCGCTGGCCCACTGCAGCGACCACTCGACGCCGACCAGGTCGAGCAGGGAGCGCAGGCGGCGTTCGAGCTCGTCGCGGGTCTCCTGCTCGGCGATCCGGGCGGCGCACATGACCGTCTCGACGCCGAAGGCGCAGTACACCCCGGCGGTCCAGCGCGCCCAGCGGGACCAGCGGTCCATCGCCGCGATCAGTACCAGGCGAGCGTCCAGCCGGGCCGCGAGGTCCGCCGCCAGCAATACGTCCGCCATATCCGCCACGTCACCGACGCGAAGGCCGACCACCACATGGCGGTCCGTCCGAACCTGCGACTGCGTTTTCGTGGGCTCCGCCCGTTCCACGTTTCCTCCCGCGGTGCCTTCCCGCTGCCGAACGCCTGTCGGTGTGGACGGGATTGTCTCGCTTCACGGCCTGCGATGTCGGGGTATCCGGCAGGTCATCAGTACCCCTCTTACCTCCAGATCATCTGCGCGGACCGTGATTGGGAGCGGATCGGGTCCAGCTGTCGACGAAAACCTCTGGATGCCGGTTCCACGCGTGCTCACGTGCCGTGCCCGTCGTTCCGTCGATTGTGGCGGTCCGAACCGGAAAGGGGAAGAGCAACATGGCATCCGGTGCGCTGGCGGGCCGCCACCACCAGGCGGGGTCGACCCGCCATGACCGAGCCGACGCGGCTGTTCACCTGAGGTGTCGCCGGGACATGCCGGCGCGCCGATTCGTCACCCGAGAGTGCGTGCGTACCGGCCCGGGAGTGCCGGCACGCACGCACGGGAACCGGGTTCAGAAAAGGAACCGAGTCCAGAACACGAATCGGCGACACATGCCGTCAGTTCTGCAGTGGCATCAGTTCGGCTGCGAACGCGTCCAGGAAGGCCGGCCAGTCATCTGGCGCGGCCGCCGGATGAACGACGAACTTGCTCACTCCGGCGGCGATGTACTCGCCGACCAGCGCCCGGGCCGCCGGCCAGCCGACGGGGAGGAGCCGGGCGGGGTCGACGTCCGGCGCGCGCTGGCGCAGCGCCGCCAGGCTCTGCGCCGACGGCGGTTCGGTGGCCAGCCGCAGGCTCACGCCGTAGTGGTCGTCGTCGATGACCCGTCCCGCCTCCTCGGCGGCCCGGCGGATCTCGGCGATGCCGGCGGCGGCCTGCTCGGGGCCGATCATGCTCGCCAACCAGCCGTCGCCGAGGCGGCCGATCCGGCGCAGCGCGGCCGGCGCGGCGCCGCCGAGCCAGATGTCCACCGGCCGGGCGGGCAGTTCGCCGATGCCGACGTCCTCAAGGTCGAAGAACTCGCCGTGGAAGGTCACCCGCGGTTCGCGCAGCAGCCGGCGCAGCACCGTCAGCGCCTCGTCGAACACGGCACCGCGCCGCCCGGGCGGCACCGGGTAGGCCGGGCGGTCCGCCGGCCGCGCGGGGCCGAGGCCGAACACCGGCAGCACGCGGCGCGGGGCGATCAGCGCCAGCGAGGCGAGCTGCTTGGCCAGCAGGACCGGGTTGCGCCCGGGCAGCACGGCGACACCGGTGCCGACCTTGAGCTCGCGGGTGCGGCCCAGCGCGAACGCCATCCCGCCGAGCGGGTCCACCGCGGGCGAGGACAGGTGCTCGGACAGCCACAGGGAGTCGACATCACGGTGTTCCAGCTGGTCGACCAGCGCCGGGAACGCCGCCGGCGCGACACCCCCGAGCCCGAACCCGATCCCGATGCGGACCTTCATCAGCCCTCCGTCCGGCGTGGCCCGACTCCGGACGCCGGGCTCGTCACCCTTCCATACTGGTTGTCAGGCGCCCACGATGCCGCCGTCCGCCAGGGCCGCGAGCTCGGCGCGCAGGCCGCCCGCGATCTCGGTGAGCAGGGGCTGGCGCAGGACCGTCCGGTGGTCGGCGAGGATCCGGTGGATGGCGGCCGGCCCGGTGAGCACGCCGCGCCATCCCTCGATCTCGTCGTGGTCGTCGGCGAGCCAGACGACGGTGCGCCCGGCGTAGGTGTGCGGGCGGTAGGTCATCGTCAGGATGCGGCCCTGGTTGTGGAACGCCTCGTAGCGGTGTGTCCCGCGGAAGCGGACGAGCCCGGTGAGCGGGAGCTCGACGAGCTGGCGCAGGCGGTCGGCGAGCACCCGCGGGCCGAGGGACGGGCCGTCGTTCGCCGCCAGCGGTCCCCGGCCGTCCGGCCCCGGAACGTCACCGGGACGGTCCGGGTGGCAGCCCTCGATCTGGCTCGTCGGGATGATCGCGCCGGACCGGGTCAGCCGAGCGGTCCCGGGCAGGTAGGTGTCGATCATGGCCAGCAGGGCGACCTCGTGGCCGGCCTGCCGCAGCATCCGGGCGACCTCCAGCGCGATCAGTCCACCGAAGGAGTGGCCGGCGAGCAGGTACGGTCCGGTCGGCTGGAGCAGCCGGATGTCGGCGACGTGCCGGCGGGCCGCGGCGGGCACCGACCAGTCCGGCAGGCCGCGGCGCTCCAGGGCGTGCGCCTGCAGGCCGTAGACCCGGCGTTCGCCGGCGAAGTGGCGGGCGAAGGGCAGCAGCGCGATCGCGGGCGCGCCGGCCTCCGCGAAGCAGAACAGCGGGGTCCCGGCACCCGTGCCGGTCAGCGGCACGACGGTCGGGTGGCGGTCCGCGTCGCCCTGGTGCGCCGCGAGAAGCGTGGCGAGGCCGGCCGGCGTGCGGGCGGCGGCGACGTCGGCCACGGGCACGACGAACCCGAACTCGTCACGCAGGATCGCCGCGAGCCGCTCGGCGGCGGCCTGCCCCCGCCCCGGGCCGGTCACCTCGTCGTGCGCCCCGACCGCCGGCACGCCGAGGGCCCGGCCCCACAGCAGTGACGCCGCCATCTCGTACGGGTCGTCGCCGTCCGGATCCGCCAGCGCCTCCCCCACCGGCGCGTCCGGCGCCAGTTCGGCCATCGCCGGCTCGGCCGTCGGCAGCTCCGCCGGCGTGGCCGGCACGGCGGCGTCCGCCTCGGGCAGCTGGTCGGCCGCTGACGTTCCCAGCAACGCAATCACCCCACAGGACTATGAGAAGGCCACATTGAACACCAGACGCTGACTAGCCCGACACGCCAGGAGGTGCCGGGCCCGCGTCCAGCCATTGACGGGATCGGATTCGGCGCCCACCGTGGACGCGTGGGTGATGTGGGCAAACCGGAACGGATCGTCGAGGACGAGCCGATCAGCTTTCCCGATGTCGAGCCGCTGACCATCCCGGCCGAACCGGTCGCACCGGCCGAACCGTCACGAGAGCCGGTGCCCGAGCCGGTGCCGGGATGAGTCTGCTCGGCTGGCGTCAGTGGGCGGTCGACGGCCACGGTCAGCTGCGCCCGGCGTGGACGCCGTGGTCTCCCTTTCCCCCGGGCATGCTGCTCTGGCGGGCCGATGGGATCACCGAAGCGCGCTGCCTGCTGATGGAGCGCCGCCGGATGGAACGCGGCCGGACGACGGAGCGCGACCGGGCGACCGACCACAGCGAGGCGAGAGAGCCCGGCCTGGCGAGAGAGCCCGGCCTGGCGACGGAGCCCGGCCAGACGACGGAGCCCGGCCTGGCGACGGAGCCCGGCCTGGCGACGGAGCACCGGCAGCCGGCGGAACACGGGCGGCCGGCGGAACCTGCTCTGGCCATGGAGCACGGGCGGGGCCTGGAGCTCAGCCAAGGCGTGGAGCTCAGCCAGGGCGCGGAGCTCAGCCAGGGCGCGGGGCACGTCCGGGTGCCGGATGAGCACTGTCTGTGCGGACTGTATGCCTGGCGCACGCCGGAGATCCTCGCGGCGGCCCGCCGGCCGCGGTGGACAGCATTGCCCTGCGTGGTCGGAGCGGTGCGGCTGGGTGGGCGGATCGTCATCGGCGAGCGTGGCTATCGAGCCGAGCGAGGCTTCCCGGTCGCGGTCGTCGACCAGGACGGCGTGGTTGCGCCCGAGTACCGAATAGCGAGATATCGCACGTTCTCAGCCCTGGTCGAGGAATGGTCACCGAACCCCGAGGCAGGCCCGTAACCTCGACCGATCCGTCATCGGCGAGGGCACAAGCCCCCGTGGCGGGTATCTCCTCCGGGCCCCACTTCGACCACGTGGGTCACGCTGCGCACCGCCGCCTTCGCTATTTGCCCTGAATTAAACGCGACGCGGCGGATATTGTCGCGAATGTTCCACGACCGCGGCCGTCCGACGGCGGACGCGCCGGGTCGCGGGGCGCGCGAGGGGGGGAACCGTCGTGACCAGCTCGGATATCAGAACCACCAGCGTTCGGACCTCGACCGCGTGGTCCGGCCTGTGGCGCGGCGCCGACGTGGCCCGTCCGCGCCGCCGCCGGCCGGCCGCCCTTCCCCTGGTCGCGCTCGGGTACCTCGCGCTGTCGTGCTGGCTGTTCCGGGCCGGATGGCGCCACCTCGGCGAGCTCACCTACGGCGGGAACGACGCCTACCTGTTCTCCTGGTTCCTGCGCTGGACGCCGCACGCGCTGGCCGGCGGCCTGGACCCGTTCGTCACCCACCGCATCAACGCCCCGGCGGGCACGAACGTGCTGTGGAGCACGCCGGTGCCGCTGCTCGGCCTGGTCGCAGCGCCGATCACCGCGCTCGGCGGCCCGGTGACGACCCTGACGGTGCTGCTGACCCTCGCCCCGGTGGCGAGCGGCCTCGCCCTGTTCGTCGCCCTGCGGCGCTGGGTGCGCGACGGGCCGGCCGCGCTCGCCGGCCTGCTCTACGGCTTCGGCCCCTATCTGGTCGGGGCCTCCTACGGGCATCTGCACCTCGCGTTCGCCCCGTTCCCGCCGCTGCTGCTGATGCTGCTCGACGATCTGGTGGTGCGCGGGCGGTCGCCGCGGCGCACAGGCGTCCTGCTCGGGCTCGTCGTCGCCGGCCAGGCGCTGGTCGGGGAGGAGGTCCTCGCCACGTCGGCGCTGGCGGCGGTCATCGGGCTCGGGGTGCTCGCCGCCTGGCATCGCGACCAGGTGCGCGACCGGCTGGGCCCGGCGCTGCGCGGGTTCGCGACGGCGGGGCTGGTCGCGGTCGTGCTGCTGGCCTGGCCGCTCGGCGTGCAGTTCCTCGGGGCGCAGCGGGTGCACGGCTCGATCCAGCCGTCCGGTATCGCCGTGAGCGATCTGTGGACCTTCCTCACCCCGACGCCGATGCAGCGGCTCGCGCCGGACTCCTCGGTGCGCGGCAGCCTGCGCTTCACCGGCAACGCGGTGGAGGTCGGCGGGTATCTGGGCCTGCCGCTGGTGCTGCTGTCGCTGGCCGGCGCGATCGGCGCGCGGCGTCATCCGCTGGTCCGGGTGCTCGCCCCGCTCGGCCTGGTGATGGCGGTGCTGTCCCTCGGCGACCACCTGCACGTCGGCGGGCGGGTTACCGGCATCCCGCTGCCGTGGCTCGCCGGCGAGCGGGTACCCGTGCTGCGCAACGCCCTGCCGTCCCGGTTCGCCCTGTACGTGATGCTGTGCGTGGCGGCCGTCGCGGCCGTCGGCCTGGACCGGCTGGCGGACCGCTGGGCGGGCCGGCGAGCGGGCGGGCACCGCGGACCGGGGACCGTCCGGTCGGGAGCGCTGACTCTGGCCGCCGGCGTGCTGACGGCGGGCGCGCTGGCCGCGCTCGTGCCGGCACCGCTGCTGACCACACCGGCCCGCACGCCGGCGTTCTTCACCGGTGACGGCGTACGCCAGCTGCCGGCGGACGCGCTGACCCTCGTCGTCCCGTACCCGCGCCCGACGCGGGCCGAGGCGATGCTGTGGCAGGCGCGAGCGGACTTCCGGTTCGTGATGCCCGGCTGCTACTGCACCGTCCCGGGTCCGGACGGGCGGGCGGCGTTCCACGGGCCGGGTGACGCGCTGACCACCGCGCTGATCGACGTCGACGACGGGACGACGAGCGCGACGGCCGCCGCCGGGTCCCCGCCGGTGCGGGCGGCCTACGCGCGCCTGGACCCGGACGCCGTCGTGCTGGGCCCCACCCACCGGTCGGATGAGCTGCGCTCGCTGCTCGCCAGTCTGGTCGGCTGCGCGCCACGGCACGTCGAGGGCGTCGATCTGTGGCTGCCGGACCGCTGTCGCTGATCGGACATCTCGCTTCCTTCCAGGTGACCGCCCGCCGGCCGGTCCCCCGCGAGAAGCTGACGGCAGCGGCGACCTACGATTCGGCGTCGACCCTTCGAGCGGGGGAGGACGCGCGGTGCCGACGCAGCACCCGGGTGGGCGGGGCGGGCGCGGGTTGACCCGCCGGCAGCGGGTGACGACCGGTGTCGTCGTCCTGCTCGCGGTCGCGGTCGCCGTCGGCCTCGCCGTCACGGCGGACCGGTCCACCGCGGCCTGGCCGCCGGCCGGTCGCTCGGCGTGCCGGTCGGTGCAGATCTTCACCGGCAGCGTCGGCTCGCCGTACAACCAGTTCGCGGGCGTCCTGCGCGCCCGGCTGCAGGCCGCCCCCGAGCACTTCGACGTCGACGTCGTACAGACCGCGGGCTCCACCGACAACCTCTACGACCTGCAGTCCGCCGACCCGCCGCGCTGTGCTCTCGCGATCGCGCAGCTCAACACCACCGTCGACGCGGCGGAGGGGGTGAACCAGTTCGACCCGACCCGCGGCGGCCAGAAGGTGACGGGCCTGCGAACCCTGGGCCCGGTGCACCAGGATCTGCTGCACGTGATCGTGCGGGATCGGCCGCGCGGGCCGGCGGACGCGCCCGTGCGCGGCCTCGCCGACCTGTGCCACCGCACCATCGCCGCCGGCGAGGCGAACTCGGGGACGCGGCAGATCGCCGACGTGCTGCTGCGGGTCGGGCTGCCGGGCTGCCATCCCGACCTGGATCCGTCGAACCTGGACAACGCGCTGCGGTTGCTGGGCGCCGGCCGGGTCGACGCGGTGGTCTGGGCCGGCGGCCCCGGCACCCGGCAGATCCGTGCCGCGATCAACGGCGGCGCCCGGCTGCGGCTGCTCGACCTGTCGGACCAGCTGGCCGGGATCACCCGCGACTGGAACGTCTTCTACGGCGGCCGGGAACGCTCCTACCCCGGCGCGGTGTTCGGCGCCGGCGGCCTGGGACCGGCGGACTACCCGGGGATCAGGCCGATACGAACGATCACGATTCCCAACGGCCTGATCGCGCGGGTGGACACCGACCCGGTCCTCGTTCGGCGGGCGACCGCCGAGCTGTTCCGCCGGCCGGCGGATTTCGCCACCGCGCTGTGGCAGACGAATCCGGCTCATCACACCATTCCGGACGCGCTCTCGATTTACGAAGGGCCGCTTTTTTGTTACATACCTCTTCATCCGGCCGCGGCGGAGTACTACCTTCGGCAATTCCGACGCGCGCCGAGCTGCGGCACGACATGACCGGATCTCGGTGACGTGACCGAGACGCGGGGGCGGCAGAGTGAGCGCCGACGGAGCCGCCGGGACCAGGGGCTGAGGGGCGCGCCATGCTACGACCACTGATCGACACCGATCCGGCGGTGATCGGCCCGTACCGGCTGCACCAGCGGATCGGCTCGGGCGGCATGGGCGTCGTCTACCTGGGCTACGGCGCGCAGGACCGGCCGGTCGCCGTCAAGGTTCCGCACGAGTACGTCGCGAGCGACCCGGCCTTCCGGGCGCGCTTCCGGGCGGAGGTCGCCGCCGCCCGGCACGTGCGCGCACCGTCCGTCGCCGCGGTGATCGATGCCGACGTCGACTGCGTCCGGCCGTGGCTGGCCACGGAGTACGTGCCCGGACCCACCCTGCACGCGGCCGTGCTGGAGCGCCGTCCACTGGTGGACGGGCAGCTCGACGACCTCGCGATCGGCCTGGCCACGGCGTTGGCGGCGATCCACGACGCCCAGGTCGTGCATCGCGACCTCAAGCCCGCGAACATCGTCATGTCCTGGGAGGGGCCGAAGATCATCGACTTCGGCATCGCCCGCTCGGCCGACTACAGCGGGTACACCCAGGCCGGCGAGCTCGTCGGCACGATCGCCTGGATGTCCCCCGAGCAGCTCGACGGCCACGTGGCCACGGCGGCCTCCGACGTGTTCGCCTGGGCCTGCTGTCTGGTGTTCGCCGCGACCGGCCGGCGGCCCTTCGCCGGCGAGACCCAGGAGATCGTCGCGCTGCGGATCACCGCGACCGAGCCGGACCTCGACGGCGTGCCCGACCGGCTGTGCGACGTCGTCCGCCGCTGCCTGCACAAGGAACCGGACGAGCGACCGACCGCCGCGGCCCTCGTCGACGTCCTCACCTGCGCGCTGCGCCCGCGCGGCACGCCCGACCGGCCGGGCGAGCACGCCGCGCCCGTGGCACGCGAGGACGGCTCGGCGACGCAAGCGCCTGATCACGACGAGACGCGGCAGTCCCCCCACCCGCGACCGCTGACCACACCGCCGCTGACCACACCTCGGCCTACGCACGGGCCGCCCACGGTCCGGCCCGCGGCGGCGCCCGCGCCGCTCGTGGCCGGGCTGGTGCTGGTGCTGGTGCTGGGGGGCCTGCTCGGCGCGGCCGGTCTGTGGGCCGCGGGCACCGGGCACCCGCACCCGGACGTGGTCGGGGTGGCCGCGGCGATGCTGGTCGGCGCGGCCTGCGCCCAGATGCTGTTCCCCAGCGGCCAGGTCACGGGCACGCTGGTCACCGTCCTGGCCGCGTTCACCGGCGCGGGCGGCGGCGTCGTGCTGGCCCGGGCGTCGGGCGTCGATCAGCCCGGGCGGATCCTGCTCGCCGTGGCCGCGACCCTGCTCGTGGCCACCGGATGCGCGTTCGCGATGGCCCCGTCAGCGCCCGGACCACCGCCGCCCTGACCGGCGCCAGGCACCGCGCGGTCCCATGACCTGGGACGACTCGCCGGCCCGACACAGGCATGGGCGCAGCTCGTGACATTTCGGCTCAGCTGGGAAGCTGGCCTGCGACAATAGACGAAGCCAAGGGGGTGTCGTGGCTGCCGTTCCGGTAGGCAACCGCATGGTGGCGGGCCGATACCGTCTCGTCGCGCGGCTGGGTGCGGGTGCGATGGGAACGGTCTGGCGTGCCTTCGATTCCGTCCTGGAGACGGAGGCGGCGCTCAAGGAGATCGAGTTCGCCGGCGGGGTCGCCGACGCGGAGCGGGCCGACCGGGTCGAGCGGGCGCTGCGCGAGGCGCGCCATGCCGCCAAGCTGCGCGCTCATCCGCATGTCGTCACGATCCTCGACGTCGTCCTCGATGACGGCCTGCCGTGGATCGTGATGGAGCTGGTGCCGTCCCGCTCGCTGTTCGAGGTCGTCCGGGATGACGGCCCGTTGCCGCCGGCCGAGGTGGCGCGCGTCGGGGTGGCGATGATCGACGCTCTGGTCTCCGCCCGCGACCACGGCATCGTCCACCGCGACGTCAAGCCGTCCAACGTGCTGATCGGGTCGGACGGCCGGATCGTGCTCACCGACTTCGGCATCGCCACCGGCGACGGGGATCCCACCCTGACCGTGACCGGCGTGCTCGGCACGCCGCTCTACATGGCCCCGGAGCGTCTCAACAACCATCCGGCGACGTTCGAGGCGGACCTGTTCAGCCTGGGCGGCACGCTGTACTACGCGGTCGAGGGCCGTCCGCCGTTCGAGCGGGACAGCTTCGGCGCGATGCTCGCCGCGATCGTGCTGCACCCACCCGGGCCCACCCGGCACGCTGGCGCCATCGGCCCGGTGCTCGACGGTCTGCTGGAGAAGGACCCGGCGCTGCGGATGACCCCGGACCGGGCCCGCGACCTGCTCGAACAGGTCGCCCTCAGCCGGGGCCGGGTCGGGGTGAGCCGGGCCGACGGCCTGTCCTGGCGCCTGCGGTTCTCCGATCCGCACGGCCGCGACGGCACCGGCCGCACGCTCGGCCCCCCACCGCCGTCGCCGCGTTCCGCGCGGGATGCCAACGACGTCGACGACGCCGACGCCGACGCGGAGACCCGGCTCTCCCCGCGCGCCGCCGAGCAGCCACCCCCCACGCCGCCGGCCCGCCCCGCGGCACCGGCCGAGATCCCCGCTCCGCCGAGCGAGCATCCCTCCGCGCCGGCCGCGGAGCCCGCCGCGCCGGCCGAGCTCACCGCGACGGAGCAGGACGGCGCGGTGCTGCTGCGCTGGACGCCGTCCGCGACGCCCGGCGTGTCCTACCGGGTCTGCCGCGTGCTGGCCGACCCGGCCGCGCCGAACGGCCGCCGCGAGCGCAGCCTCGGGATCACCGCGGCCACCGAGCTGTTCGACGCCGGCGTCCCACGCGGGGTCGAGCACTGGCACGAGGTGGTCGCGGTGCTGGCCAGCGACGCGGGGCGGCTGCGCTCGGCGCCGGCGCGCAGCGGGCCGCGGACGCTCGCCCCGACGGTGACGGCGCTGCGGGCGAGCATGGCCGGCGACGCGGTCGAGCTGTCCTGGCGGCCGATGGCCGAGCACGACGAGGTCGTCATCGAGCGGACCTTCGCCGAGACGTCGCCGCTGTCCGGGGCGAAGCGGCGGTTCCGCGGCGCGGGCGGCCATTTCCTCGACGAGGACGCGTCGACGAGCGCCGTCTACCGCTACCGGGTGTGGGTGCCCTCGCCGGACGGCAACGACGGCTCGGACGCGCTGGCCCCTACCGGCGCCGCGGAGATCATGGTGCGGGTCGTCGCCCGGCCGCGGGCGGTCCTCGACCTGGAGGCCCGCGGCACCCTCGGTGGCACGGTGCTGCGCTGGACGACCGTGCCGGGCGCGGTGGTGCGCATCTACGCCACCTCGGCGCCCACCCAGTCCGGGCTGGCCGGCACCGGCCCGTTCGGCCCGGCGGACCACGAGGTCAGCGCGGGCTCCCTGCAGGGCCGGGCGCGCCTGGTCGGGGAGAGCCGCCGCGGCCGGCTGGTCGACCGGGAGCCGGAGCCCGCCGTCGTCTACACCCCGATCACGGTCGCCGACGACCGCGCGGTGATCGGCGCCGCGGTCAGCCATACCGCGGTGTGAGCCGCCGCGGGCGGGGATGCGAGCATGCGGTCCCGTGACCGACGACGTGACGGGCGCGCCACCCCCCGCCTACGGCTACCTTGACATCGACGCCGACACCGCCCGGTCGGCCAGCCGCATCTACTGGGACGACGCGGCCGCCGAGTACCAGGCGGAGCACGGCGAGTTCCTCGGGGACAGCGACTTCTGCTGGAGCCCGGAGGGACTGCGCGAATCGGACCTGCGCCTGCTCGGCGAGGTGGCCGGCCGCACGGTACTGGAGGTCGGCTGCGGCGGCGCGCAGTGCGCCCGCTGGCTGCGCGGGCAGGGTGCCCGAGTGGTGGCGTTCGACCTGTCCAGCGGGCAGTTGGCGCAGGCCCGCGCCTACGCGGCGAGCACCGGCGTCGACGTCCCGCTCGTCCAGGCCGACGCGATGGCGCTGCCGTTCGCCGACGCGAGCGTCGACGTGGCCTGTTCCGCGTTCGGCGCCGTCCCGTTCGTCGCGGACAGCGCGGCGGTGATGCGGGAGGTCGCCCGGGTTCTGCGACCGGGCGGGCGCTGGGTGTTCTCGACGACGCACCCGTTCGTCTGGTGCCTGCCGGACGACCCGGACGACAACGGCCTGCGGGTCTATCACAGCTACTTCGACCGGCGTGCCTACACCGAGCACGACGACCAGGGCCGCGCCGTCTACACCGAGACGCACCGCACGATCGGCGACCGGGTCCGCGAGATCGTCGCGGCCGGGCTGGTCCTGCACGACATCATCGAGCCGGAGTGGCCCGCCGGCCAGGACCGGACGTGGGGCCAGTGGGGCCCGCGGCGCGGCGAGTACGTGCCGTCCACCTCGATCTTCGTCACCAGCCGCCCACCCGCCCGCTGAGCGGACGCCGAACGGACAGTACGCGACACCCGGGGAACGAGCCGCTCAACGGGTCACCAGCTCGTCCCACTATGCGCACAACACCCCCGGGCGCACGGAAGTGCCCCAGACACCCCCGTTATGGTGGGCCCCGCATTCGCCGTTGGGGGCAGACCGTGGATCACGTTCACTCCACACCCGGAGATGCCACGTCCAGGCGCGGCAGTCCGGGGATTCGTGCGTCCGCGAGCGTGGCGCTCGCCGTGACGCTCGGCCTGGCCGCCGGCTGCGCCTCCGGCAGCGCCGGCAGCGACTTCACCCCGGCGCCGCACGCGACCCGCAACGCACCCCAGATCAAAGCCGACCCGCTGCCGCCGCTGAGCAAGTTCGTCATCCAGGCGGACGGCAGCCAGGTGTCGACGGTCAGCGCCGACTACCTGTTCGACTCAAACAGCAGCACCCTGTTGCCGCAGTCGGTGACCACGCTCTCGCAGATCGTCCCGGCGATCCGTGAGCACGCCGGCCGCATCGCCGTCGTCGGGTTCACCGACGGGGTCGGGCGCCCCGAGGACAACCAGAAGCTGTCGCTGGACCGGGCGAAGGCCGTCGAGGCGTGGCTGGCGACGCAGAACATTCCCAGCTCCGTGCTCGATGTCGAGGGCCGGGGCGAACAGGGCGCGCGGGACGGCGTCGCCGACGCGAGCCGACGCCGAGTGGAGATCGTTCTTCGATGACGTGCGACGTTGAGGCCGCCCGAAACGGCCGCCGCTGGACCGACCGCGCCCGGACCGCGCTGGCCCGGCCCCGTGGGGGACGCGGGACCGGCCCGGAACGCCGGTTCGGCACGGACCGCCGGGCCCGGGTCGCCGGGGTGGCCGCCGCCGCCATGCTCGCGACCACCGCGCTCGCGGGCTGCAACGGCGGCCTGCTCGGCACGGCCAAGGCGAGCGGCCCACTGGACTGCGGCAAGTACGAGGAAAAGACGCCCGAGTCCGGCGCGCCGCTGCTGCTGGTGCTGCTCGACGTGAGCGACAACTCGCCGGCCACGGCGCAGCGGGTCGAGGCGCGCCTGCAGCCCTACCTCGACACCGCGCTGAAGGACGGCTCGTTCATCCGCCTCGTCGCCAGCGGCGGCGGCCCGATGACGTACTCGGACTGCTTCCACGGCGACCGGATGTTCGAGATCAAGCGGAACAACAGCCGCCGGGCGGAGAAGGACCGCACCGCGGCCGCCAAGGCTCTGGGCACCGAGGTCAGCCACATCGTCCAGGCTGAGAAGGTCAACCCGGCCGGCAGCGTCACCGGACTGCTCGGCGGCATCAACGACGAGGTCACCTCCGCGCGCTCCACGCCGGGCGTGAAGGTCACCGACGTGACCGTGCTCGTGTGGACCGACCTGCTCGGCACCGGCCAGGACGCCGACTGCCTCAACACCGAGGGCAAGACGGCGTCGCCCTCGATCGCCGAGGGGCTGGTCAAACGCTGCTTCGAGACGGGGCAGATCGCGTCGGCCGGCGCGGCGAAGGTCCGTTTCCTCGGTGTCAATGAAGGCACCGCGGACCGTCCCCAGCAGGAGCTCGCCCGCTACCTGCGGGCCGAGCTGTGCCGACGGATCAGCAGTGACTGCAGCTAACGCACTCACGGATCCGCCGGCGCCGGCCGCCACGCCGCCCGTCCAACTCGTCCTGACAACGCCCATCCAGACCACGCCCATCCAGACCACGCCCGTCCAGACCACGCCCGTCCCCGTCCCGCCCGCGTCCGACGGCGCGGCGCCCCACTCCCCGGAGCCCGCCGTCCGTACCCGTCGCGGCCCGCACCCCGCCGATCCGTCCCAACCGCTGCCGACCGCGGCCCCGGTGCAGCCCAAGCCGAGGAGGCATCCGATGGGGATCCTGCACGAACCCGAAGAACAGCACTTCAGCCCAGCGCTCATGCGCTCGACCGTGGTCATCCTCACCTGTCTGGCCCTGCTGGCGGTGCTGGAGATCTGGGTGTGGCTGACCCTGTCGTCGCCGTTCGCCCGGGTCTCGGTCACCGGATCCATGATCGTGACAGCGGTCAGCTTCTTCATCGCCGGCAACACGTTCCGGCTCCGCGACATCCGCCGCCGGGTCGGCAACCAGGCCCGGGCCGGACGCATCGCGCCCATCGACGCGCTGTCCAAGCTGCCACCGCGGGAGACGATCCAGCGACGTTTCCTGCTCGGCGCGGTCGGCGCGATCGTCGGCGTCGGCACCCTGGTGCTGACCATGGTCTTTTCCGGTGACGAGCAGCAGGGCGCGCGCGAGTCGATGGTCGCCTCGGTGCTCGGCATCGTCTGCGCGATGCTCTGCTTCGTCGGCGGCACCTTCGCCCGTCCGATCGACTAGGAGCCTGAAACGGTGCTGCGCAGGGGAAACGCGCCAGGGCGTCTGGCCAAGCAGCTCATCCGCAGGGTGGGGGACGCCGACGTCGCGCTGGCCGGCGCGGAGACGCGCCCCAAGGTGCTCAAGAGCCTGGAGGACGCGGAGGTACAGGATGTCCGGGCGTCCGTGCGGGCCGACGGGCGAACGCTTGAAGAGCTGATCGCCGAGCTCCGGATGGAGATCGACTCACGGGCGGAGCGCCGGGAGCGGCGCACCGAGCTGATCAAGAACAAGGTCGAGCAGGGCCGGCTGTGGCGCAGCGTCGGGGTGCAGGAACGCATCCCGCAGATGGCGCTGGCCGGGCCGGCACGGGCGGCCGTGCTGACCGTGCTGGCGGCGCTCGACTTCTACGTGTTCGCCCAGTCGTACGCCGTGCTCGCCGACGTCGGCGGCTACGGTCCGGAGTGGTGGCTCGGTGGGCTGCTCGGCGTCGCCGTGTTCATCGCCGGGGTGGCGCTCGCGCACGGGATCAAGGCGTCGATCCTCGCCCGGGCGCAGCAGCAGATGCTCGTCGACGCCGACGCCGGCCGACTCAAGATCGACCCGGACACTCGGGAGCAGCTGGTCGAGTCCCGCTCGTCGCCGCTGGCCCTGGGCCTGACCACCGCGATCTTCCTGCTGCTGTCGATCGCCGGCGTGCTCGTACGCAGCCAGGGCACGGCCGGGGAGACGACCGGCGGCGCCGTGATCCTCTTCCAGGCGCTGATCCCGCTGGTCGCCGTCGCCGTCGAGCTGTACCTGCACGACCCGACCGAGCGGGACGAGCCGCTGCCCAACCTGTTCGACCGCCGGCTGGAGCGGCGCCTGGCCAAGGCCGAGCGGCGGCTGCGCATCGTCGCCGCGCAGGTCGAGGCGAAGGTCTCCAAGATCGAGAAGCTGTACCGGGTCGAGGAGGCCATCCTCGACGTCGAGCAGAAGGACATGGGCCTACGGCACACCACCGACCTGGTCCTTGGTGGCGGTCACATCCCCACCGTGCCGACCAACGGCCGCGTCGCCGAGGTCGACCGCGACCAACTGGAGAAGACCATCAAGATGGCCCGTCGCTCCTGACCGCGGGCACCGTCGGGACGGCGGCCTCCGACGGCAACGCGGCGGCCGCCGGCCATTCGGCGTCGGGTGGATCGGCCGCGTCGCCGTCGCTGGCGGGGTCGGCCGCGTCGGCGTCGGGATGGGCGGCGTCACTGTCAGGACCGGCCTTCTCGACGTCGGCGTCGGCGCGGCGGGCGTCGATCCAGGCGTTCATCACCGCCCAGTGCATGGTCAGCCACTGCCGGCGGCCCGCGGCGGAGTCGGGGATCTGCTCCACCGGAGCCCACCACCAGCGCAGCAGCAGCGGAGCGGTGAACGGCACTGCCCGCCAGACCTCCCCGGGATCGTTCAGCTCGTCGAGGCCGGCATGCGCGACGATCATCGTCGCGGTGATCGTCCCGGCCGCCAGCGCCGCCAGCACCCCGGCCGGTCGCGGCGGCAGCACCGCGTCGAGGTCCTCGGCGACCGCCGCCCGGTCCCACTGGCCGCGCGCCCGCAGCCGGGCGATCAGCCGGCGCCGGCGTGACGGGGTGAAGTTCGCCCCCTCCGGGAAGATCACCAGCGCCTCGTCGGCGCCCAGCCGGCCCGCGAGCTCGCCGATCCGCGCGGCGGCCTGATCGTCCGAGCCGTCGTTGCGCACGAAGCAGGCGCCGAGCCGGCCGAGCAGGATGTCGATCGCCGGGTCGAGCTGAAGCCGGTCGATCAGCACCACGCGCGGGAGCAGCCGGTAGTGGCTGAGCAGCAGATGTACCAGCACGAACGAGTCCCCCGGCCCCCCGTGCCGGCTCAGCACGAGCACCGGCGGGGTGCCGCCGCCCGGGGCGGGCCCGACCGGCGGTTCGCCGATCTCCAGCCGGAATCCGACGAGCCGGCGCGCCGCCGCGATCAGCTCGTCGAGGGCGCGGCGCAGCAGCCACACGTGCGCTCCCTCGTAGCGGCGGCCGAGCGCCGGGCGGGCGAGCCACAGCCCGAAGGCGCTCACGATCACCACCGCTTCGGCGGTCAGGTAGGCCGCGGCGAGCAGGGCCGCCCGCGTGACCCGCAGCCGCCGGTCCAGCGGGGCGCCGAGCAGGCCGAGCGCCGCGACGACCAGCCCGACCACCGCCCCCGCCGCGGCGCGGGGCACGAACAGCGGATCGATCACGAACCGGCGCACCGGCCACGGCGGAACAGCCATCACGCTCCCTCCTCCGCGCCACCCCACGTCCGCACCGACCCCGTGTCGGCACCGACCTCGCGTCTCAGCCGACGTCCACCGAACGCGTCCGACCCTCGGTGGCCGCGTCGAGATAGGCCGCGGTCGCCGTGCGGGCCAGCGCGATGCGCCGGCGGAGGCCACCGGTGGAGCGGTAGCGCAGCGGCACGAGCGGCGCCCCGCGATCCCCGGCCGGCAGGACGTGCACGGCGACACCCGCCGGCAGCCGCGCCATCGCCTCGGTGAACCCGCGGCGCCGGGCGATCTCGAACGCGACCAGCCCCGCCTCCCACGGCCACCGCGGCGGCCGCAGCGGCCGTTCGATCCGTCCCACGTGCAGCACGTACACGGTGCGCGCGCCGAGCTCGACCGCCCGTCCCACCGGGTTGGAGTCGACGATGCCGCCGTCGATGAAGTGCTCGCCACCGATGTGCACCGGCGGCAGCAACGCCGGCACCGCGCAGGAGGCCAGCACCGCCTCGACCAGCGGACCCTGGTCGAACCAGTGCGCCGCCGCCCGCTCGATGCTCGCCGCCACGCACTGGAAGGGCACCGGCAGATCCTCGATCGGAACGGCCGGCAGATGGGTGCGCAGCAGCGCCCGCAGCGGCGCGTTGGAATGCAGATGCCCATGTTGGACGACGGACGCGAGCCGCCGAGCCGGCCCGCCCCCGAACACATCGGACACCCCCAGCTGCGACCACAGCTCGGTCAGCCGCTCGATCGTCGCGGGCGACGGCTCGGCCGCCACCGCCGCCCCGTTGATCGCCCCGACGGACGTCCCGACGACCAGATCCGGCAGGACCCCCGCGTCGAACAGCGCCGCGAGCATCCCCACCTCGCTGGCCCCCAGAATCCCCCCGCCGCCCAGCACGAACGCCACCCCCGCCTGCCCGGCGGCCTCCTGCGCCATCCACGCCTCCCACCCGGCACCGATCGGACGACCACCCCCGCACACCCTGCAGCCCCGCGCGTCCTGCGCTCCCGCGCACCCTGCCGCCGACCGCCCACGGTCTCTCCGCGACCGGCCGATCATCTCCTTCCCCGATCCGGGGCCGCCGACGCGTCCGGGCACGTTCCGGATGTCGCGGCCGTCCGCGTGACGCCGGCAAGATCTCCCCCAGACCCGCGCCGCGAGCACGGTGACCAATGAATGTTGCGCGCAGGCCCCGTCCTTCAGGGCGAGTTAGCGCATCGACTCCGGTGTCATGACGACAGCGGCATGGTGTATTGTTTCGGGTATGGGAAGTCGGGTGGTGAAGCGCGCATATCGTTACCGTTTCTACCCGACACCCGAACAGTCCAGGCAGCTCGCGGAAACGTTCGGCTGCGTGCGCTACGTGTACAATCGTGCGCTGGCCGAACGGCACCGCGCATGGTCTCGGGAGCGGCGTCGGATCGCCTATGCCGAAACCGGTCGGATGCTCACCGGCTGGAAACAGGATCCGGAAACCCGATGGCTCGCCGAGCCGTCGAATGGCCCCCTTCAGGCCGCGCTGCGGAATCTCCAGACCGCCTATGTGAACTTCTGGCGGAAGCGCGCGAGGTACCCGACTTTCAAGAAGAAGGGCAGGACCACCGATTCGGCGACCTACTTCCGGAAATGTTTCACTTTCCGGAACGGTCAGATCACGCTGGGGAAGCAGGGTGCGCCGCTGGCTGTCATCTGGTCGTGTCCGCTTCCCGAGGGCGCCGACCCATCGCAGGTCACCGTGTCGCGGAACGCGCGCGGCCAGTACCACATCTCGATCCTGATCGAGGAGCCCATCGCCGTGTTCCCCTCGTCGCGAGGGCGGGTGGGGATCGACGCGGGCATCACGTCGCTGGTCACGCTGTCGACCGGGGAGAAGGTGGCCAACCCGAAGCACGAACGCCGGGATCAGGCCCGGCTCGCCCGCGCACAGCGGGACCTGTCCCGGAAGATGAAAGGATCAGCGAATCGGGCGAAGGCCCGGTTGGACGTCGCCCGGGTGCATGGTCGGATCGCCGACCGGCGCCGGGATCATCTGCACAAGCTGTCTACTCGACTTGTTCGCGAGAACCAAACGATCGTTGTCGAGGATCTCACTGTTCGGAACATGGTCCGCAATCATTGTCTTGCCCATGCGATCTCGGATGCGGGCTGGCGGGACCTGCGGAGCATGCTGGAGTACAAGGCTGGCTGGTACGGCCGTGAGGTGATCGCGGTGGACCGCTGGTATCCCAGCTCGAAGACCTGTTCGTCCTGCGGGGCGCTGGCCGAGAAGCTGCCGTTGGACGTCCGGGAATGGGCCTGCCGCCGCTGCGGCGCAGCCCACGATCGGGATGTGAACGCGGCACGGAACATTCTGGCCGCGGGGCTCGCGGTGTCAGCCTGTGGAGACGGAGTGAGACCACCCCGCTCCTAGAACGGGGAGGCGTCTGTCGGTGAAACAGGAAAACCCGACCGCGAGGAAGGGATTCCCCGTCCTTCGACGGCAGGGAGGATGTCACAATGGCACGCATGCTTACCGAGGACGACGTGGACGAGATCGCGTTCCGGGCCGCCGCCGACGGCGACCACCGCGGCGCGGCGGCCACCCTGGAGACGCTCGCCGAGAGCTCCGACACCCACGGCGAGACGGTGACCCGTGCCTCGCTGCTGGTCGACGCGGGCAGCCAGTACGGGCTCGCCCAGGACTGGGACGAGGCGGTGCGCTGCTACCGGGCCGCGGTAGCCGACAGCAGCGGCTGCCCCGTTGATCCCCGGGTCTGGCTGCACGACGGGCTGTTGCGCCAGGGCAAGGCCGAGCAGGCCGCGGCGCTGCGGGCGGAGCTGAAGGCGGCGCGGCTGACCGACCCCGCCGTGTACGAGGCGGTCGCGGAGAGCCTGGAGGCCGTCGAGCTGCTCCAGGACGCCCACGTCTGGTTCACGATGGGCTACCACCGCTGCGAGAACGCGCCGGTCCCCGACTTCCTGCTCGACCTGCTGCTCGTCGGCCGCCGCCGGGTGCGCATCGCGCTGGGCCATCCCGCCGACGCCCTCGACGAGGTCGCCGAGGACTACATGGAGACCGTCGGCGGCTGACGGACGTCTGCGACCGGGAAGAGACGCCGCCGGCCCCGTGTTGCCCGCTGTCGTGAGTGGGAGTCGCAGCGTGCCCCTGTCCGTGCTCGATCTGGTGCCCGTCGGCACCGGCGTGACCGCCGCGCAGGCGCTGCAGGGGTCGCTGGCCCTGGCCCGGCGGGTCGAGGACCTCGGCTACAGCCGGTACT
Source organism: Frankia sp. RB5 (assembly GCF_059816245.1). Lineage (NCBI taxonomy): Bacteria > Bacillati > Actinomycetota > Actinomycetes > Frankiales > Frankiaceae > Frankia > Frankia sp. RB5. Next base: position 62,271 of record NZ_JCBATA010000013.1, on the reverse strand, counting down.
GGCTGGCCGAACACCATGGCATGCCCGGCATCGCCAGTTCCGCGACCGCGCTGCTCATCGGCCAGATCGCCGCCGCCACCGGCACCATCCGGGTCGGCTCCGGCGGAGTGATGCTGCCCAACCACGCGCCGCTGGCCGTCGCCGAGCAGTTCGGCACCCTCGGGGTTCTGTTTCCCGGCCGCATCGACCTCGGCATCGGCCGCGCCCCCGGCACCGACCCCGCCACCGCCCGGGCGCTGCGCCGGGGCGCCGGGGTCGTCAGCGCCGACCACTTCCCCGAGCAGTTGTCGGAGCTGACGACGTTCCTGGCCGGCGGCTCGTTCCCCGCGGACCATCCGATGCACGGCGTCGCCGCGTTCCCGCAGGCTCCCGCTCCGCCGATCTGGCTGCTGGGGTCGAGCGGCTACAGCGCGCAGGTCGCCGGCATGCTCGGCCTGCCGTTCGCCTTCGCCCACCACTTCAGCGCGGCGAACACGCTGCCGGCGCTGGACCTGTACCGCCGCTCGTTCCGCCCGTCGGCGGGCCGGGAGCGCCCGTACGCGATCGTCGCCGCCGCCGCGCTGTGCGCCGAGGACGACGAGCGGGCCGAATGGCTCGCCGCGCCCGTCCGGCTGGCGATGCTGCGGCTGCGCGGCGGCCGTCCCGGCGTGTTCCCCTCGCCGGAGGAGGCGGCCGCGCACGCGTGGACGCCGCAGGAGCGGGCGGCGGCGGAGAACATCACCGGCTCACACATCGTCGGCTCTCCGACGACCGTCCGCGCCGGCCTCGACGCCCTCCTCGACGCCACCGAGGCCGACGAGATCATGATCGTCACCAACACCCACCAGCCCGCCGACCGCGTCCGCTCCTACGAGCTGATCGCCGACCTGGCCGGCCTCACTCCCGCCCCCACCACCACGACCGGCCTCATCACCGCGACCGGCCCCATCACCGCGACCACGACCGCAGACGCCGCCGCGACCCTCGCGAGCTCGTGATCGCGAAGTCATCCAGCTGGACGAACGCCCCCTATGGGAGGCTCGTCGCGCGGGAAGGTCGACGTTGTGGTCCCCGCCGACGGATGATCACCGTAGTGGCGAGACACCGCGGTGCCGCGGGACCGCGCACGGCGCACCGTTCGGTTCGGCGCCCCGCAGGTGGCACCGGAGTGCCAGCCGATCCCGCGCGGTCCCCGCGCGACGGGGTGGCCTGACCGGATCCGTCACCAACCGGTCCGGGGGATGGTCCCGGTCAGGCGGCTCGCCGTGCGCCAGGACGCCGGGCTCGACGCCCGGTGCGCTTCCGACCGGCGCCGGCGCCGGCGTTGCGGATCGCGGCCAGGGAGCCGCGGCGCAGCACCCGCTCGGTGATCCGCGCGACGAAGCCGCGGGGCAGGAGCCGGGAGGCGTTGGACGTCAGGTAGTTCAGCCGTCCGTCGATCACGTACGCCTGGCCGCGGTCGAGCGCACGGAACGCGGCGGCGACGACCTCGTCGGTGGTGCGCAGCCGCCCACCGGCGGACATCCGCGAGCCCATCGCCTCGAAGAAGCCGGTGTCCGTCGGCCCCGGACACAGCCCGAGCACCCGTACGCCGTGGCGTCGGCCCTCGGCCCACAGTGCGATGGACAGCGACAGCACGAACGCCTTCGACGCCCCGTACACCGCCATGTAGGGCACGGCCTGGAACCCCGACGTCGACGACACGTTGATCACCGTGCCGCTTCCCCGGGCCACCATGCCCGGCAGGAACAGGTGCGCGACCCGCTCGATCGCCACCACGTTCAGCATCACCTCACGGTGGTCCCGGTCCGCCGACAGCTCGTGATAGGGCCCCCGGGTCCCGAAGCCGGCGTTGTTGACCAGGACGTCGATCTCCACGCCGATCTCGGCCACCGCCTTGGCCAGCTCGTCCGGCCCGCTCTCCTCGGCGAGGTCGAGCGCCACCGTGTGCACCTCGACGTCATGCTCCGCCCGCAGCCGCTCGGCCACCTCGGCCAGCCGCGGCTCACCCGGCGCCACCAGCACCAGCCGGGCCCCGCGCCGCGCGTACGCCTCCGCGAACGCCGCGCCGATGCCCGACGACGCCCCGGTGACCAGCGCCGTGCTCATTGTCAGATCCGCTTGGGCGGCCATGGTCCTCCCTGTTCGGCCGCGCACGTGACCATGCTCGGTTCCGCGCACGGCACGCGACGATGCCCGCGGTGCGACGTCCACCCGCGACGCCCACCCGCGACATCCTGGAACATCCCGCAACGGAACGCATATCCGACTTCAGCCTACCGCCACCCCGACACTGCCCCCCAGAAGTGCCCACCTACGCATCGCAGCCGAATCTTTACGACTTGGTAGCTTCCCCCCACCCACCCCCACCTTCCGTCAATCCACCGCTCCAGCCGCACCCGGTGGGCACCCAGACCACCGAAGCCCCAGAGCCAGACCCCCGCCTCCACTCCACTGGGGATCGGCCCCCGGCTCACGGTCGGATATCCGATATCGAGACCTCGCGTCCGGTCTCGATCACCGTTTCGTACCAGTCAGGAACCCGTTCTGGTGCAATCCGCGACGGAAACCGTCTGATCTTTACGGATTCTCGTTCGCCCACCTTCAGTGCGCCGCCTCTGCCAGGTAGGTCCTCCCGGATCAGCCAGCCTTCGGGGAACTCCATCAGCCACCACTCCGTATCATCCTTGGAGCGGCCAAGCAGCTCCGTCGCGAGTGCGACGGCGGCAGGCGCTGGAGACCGGACTGGGGGGTCCGCGTCACGCAGGGGGCCTTCGTGGTACGGACAGATCGTCCCTGAGGCTGTGCCACCAGTGCCGGCCTACCCCGGTGTCGGGGCGGCCTCGCAGCGCACCCGCGGTGAAGCATCTGCCGGGAATAATCACTCCGACGGGGATGAGCTCCCGAGCCTCCGCCACGGGAAAGGCGAGGTCGCTGTCGTGCTGATGACAACAGCGGCGGTGATCCGCTGATGGAGCAGGTCGAGAAGAAGATGGGAGGCGACATTGACGTCCGAGCCCTTCTCCTCCCGCTGGGCGACGGACACGAGGAACCGAGCCTCGGGCACCGGTTTCCCATCCGGATCCTGGATCATTATCGGCCACGCCGAGGTGGCCAGGATCACCTGGCCTTTCGGGCCCTGCACGGCCAGCGGAGCCTTGACAAGTTTGGTTATATAGCGCCCCGACGCGCAGGGGTGCTTTCCTCGACCGCCGCGTTCTTCGTGCTCACATCACTCCTCGTCCACGCCACGCGATGGGATGCTCGGCAGCGCCGGGTGGGCCCTGGTCCGCCGTCGTCGGAATACCCGGTGGGCTGCGGGGCCGCGTGGTCAGGGGGTGCTGTCGGCTGGGCTGGGGTGCTGGTCTGCGCGGGTGAGGAGGTGGCGTTCGTGGACGGTGGTGACGGACAGGGTGCGGTAGCCGACGTCGTCGAACAGGACGATGATCTTGTCGTCCTCGACGCGGACGACCTGGCCGTGGCCCCACGCGACGTGTCGGACCGCCGAACCCGCCGGGAACGGCGTCTCGGCCGCCTGATCGGCCGATCCATCGCCATGCACGCCGGTCGTGCTACCACTGACCGCGCCCGCCGACGACGGCCCCGCACCGCTGGCGGTCCCGGTCGCCGTGCCGGCCGACGTGCGGGAGTCGGCGGGGCGGCGCTGGTCTGGGAGGCCGGCGCGGCAGGTGTCGCAGTTGTCGCAGGGGCCGCAGGACGGCTCGCCGAAGTAGGCGAGCAGGAACGAGCGGCGGCAGTCGCGGGTCTCGGCGTAGCCGCGCATCATCTCGACCCTGGACCGCTCGATCTCGATGCGGGCGTCGGCGACGGCGAGCGCGCGCCGGGTGGCCTCGCCTGGATCGGCCGCGCTGGCGGCGGGACCCGCGGAGGCGGCCGCGCCGGCGGCGGAAGCGGCGGGCTCGGTGCCGTCGGGGCGGATCTCGAGGCGGCCGTCGTCGTGCACGGTCAGGACGTCGGCCGAGGTCAGCAGGTCGACGAAGCGGGTGAGGGCCGTGTCGCGGACGTCGGCCTCGTCGGCGAGCGCGCGGGCGGTGACCGGTTCGCCGGCGTGGCACAGCAGGGTCGCGACGCGGCGCAGTGCCGTCTCGTCGACGCGGCCGGAGGCGAAGAAGCGGCGCAGGCCGAGGTCCTCCGAGCGATAGAACAGGCAGGCGACGGCGGGCTGGCCGTCGCGGCCGGCGCGGCCGATCTCCTGGTAGTAGGAGTCGAGCGAGTCGGCGACCTCGGCGTGGATGACGGTGCGGACGTTGGGCTTGTCGATGCCCATCCCGAATGCGGTGGTCGCGACGACGACGTCGCAGCGGTCGGCCATGAAGTCCGCCTCGACCTCCCTGCGCCGCGCCGCCCGCAGACCCGCGTGATACGGGTGGGCGGCGAGGCCCAGGTCGGCGAGTTCCTCGGCGATCTCCTCCGTCACCCGGCGGGTCGCCGCGTACACGAGCGCCGGTTTCGCCTCCCCGGCGATCCGTTCGATCAGCGCCGCCCGTTTCGCCTTCTCGCCGGTGAACGTCGTCACCGACAGGAAGATCTCCGGTCGGTCGAAGCCGCGGACGACCTCGACCTCGTCGCGCATCCGCAGTCGCTCGCGGATCTCACGGCGCACCGGCGGGGCCGCGGTGGCGGTCAGCGCCACCACCGTTGGCCGGCCAAGGTCCTCGATCACCTGGCCGAGGCGCAGGTAGTCGGGCCGGAAATCGTGCCCCCAGGAGGCGATGCAGTGCGCCTCGTCGACGACGAACAGCGACGGTCGCGCCTCCCGCAGCGCCGCGCGGACGTCGTCGCGGGCCAGCTGCTCCGGCGCGAGGAACAGGAACTCGGTGCGCCCCTGCCGGACGGCGTCGAACGCGGCCTGCCGCGCGGCCCGCCCGGAGTCCGAGTTTGCCGCGACCGCCGCGTCGCCCAGCAGGTCCGACAGGCGTTCGGACAGGCCACGGACCTGGTCGCGCTGCAACGCGATGAGCGGGGAGACGACGACCGTCGGGCCGGCGAGCAGCAGCGCGGGAATCTGGTAGACCGCCGACTTGCCACCCCCCGTCGGCAGCACGCACAGCGTGTCCCGCCCCTGGAGGATGGCCCGCATCGCGTCGAGCTGACCGTCTCGCAGCTCGGCGAAGCCGAATCCCTCGGCCGCCACCAGCCGGATCAGATCACCCGTCTCGTCCTCGTCGACAGGCGTCCCGGCATCCTCCGATGCGCCAGGCTGCCCGGGAACCGCGGGTACCTCATCGGCCCCGGACCGCTCCCGCGCGACCGGGACGCCCGGCCCGGCCACGTCGGACGGTGACGACGGTGACGTCCGGACCTGGTCGTCGCAGGAGGCGCCGGGAAGCGGCAAGGGCTGGTCGACGCGGGTGGGCGCCGGTGGCTGCGGGGACGGGGGACGGGAAGCGGCGCGGCGCCGCCCCCGGATCCAGGCGGTCAGCAGTCTCGCGGTGTGATCACGACGGTTCATGGTGACGGAGGGCGTACCCCGTCCGCGACGCGGACCACCCTCGGGCAACCACCAACGGGACAACCGTCACCCGATCGCGTCGAAACCCACGGCGCGTGCACAGACGACCCGTCCAGGCAATCCCGCCCGGTCGTCACATCGCACGTGGCAACTCACCCACCCCACCTGCGACTCCGGAAAGTGTTCGATCGATTACAGTCATGCCCGTTCCGGGTTGGTCGCCGCGAGAGGAATCTGTCCATGCGTAGCCGGAGGTTCCGACATCTCGCGGCACCACTCATCGCCCTGCTGGCTGTGACGGCCGTCGCCGCGGCCCTCGTCGCCCACGGGGTCGGCGGCCACACCTCGGAACGGCGTGGCTCGGGTTCCCTCACCGGCGACAGCGGCGGCGGCGCCCGGAACGGCGTGCCGCGGCTGGCGTTGACCGACCGTCTCCGGCAGGTGCCCGCGACACCGGTCGGCAAGCTGCGCTTCGGGCTCGGACCGGGCCTCGACAGTGCGCAGAGCTCCCCGCTCGCGCCCGACCTCGACTTCTACAGCACCTGGTTCAACGGGCCGAACGACCTGGGCTTCCTGCGGCTGTGGAAGAACGACCTGATCCCGGAGGTGTACCAGTCCGGCCACGGCATCCACCTGATCGTCTGGCTTGACGGCACCGGCGACGTCGGCACCATCCAGACCTCCCACGGTCAGGCCTGCGGCCGCGCGTACCCGCTGTCCAGCCAGTTCCTCGACAACGCCCGCGAGCTGGCATCGATCTTCTCCGGCTCCGCCGGCGGACCGCCCCTCTACGTCACCCTGTTCACCGAGTTCCAGACGTACCCGTGCCATCCGAACTCGTGGGGCGACTCCCCCGACACGACCAACTACTACCTGGCCCTGCAGGACCAGTACCTCGCCGCGATGCGGATCTTCCACGACGGTGCGCCGAACTCCCGCGTCTCCCTCGGCTGGGGCGGCTGGCAGGACCGCTGGGACGATCCGCTGACCGGTGGCGGCCACTCGATGATCGCGCACTTCGCCGACGTGATGCGGGCCTCGGACTTCGAGAGCTTCCAGGCCATGGGCGACGACCCGAACGCCGCCGACGTGATCGCCATGACCCGGGAGCTCGGCCAGTACGGTCCGGTGATGCTCGCCCACTTCAAGTCGGAGCACCAGTCCAGCTGGGAGTCCGACATGCGGAGCCTGCTGACCGGAGACGAGCCACGCCAGCTCAGCCAGGCCGGCCTTTTCGCGTTCAGCTTCATGGACGCCAACAACATCAACGCCTCGCCCGACGCGCTGTCCCTCGCCCGCGGCGCCATCCAGAGCCACGGCGTCCACTCGACTGGTTAGACGAGGTCCGAATCGGGCGACGTCGAGGTCGAAGCCTGCCCGACGGTCGAGGCATGTCGGGCGGTCGAGGCATGTCGGGCGGTCGGCGCCGCGAGCAGGGAGCGCAGCGCCCTACGATCGGTCTTCAGGGTGCTGGTGACGGGAAGTGCCTCGACGAGGTGCACCTCGCGCGGGTAGCGCAGCGGCCCGAGCCGGGCCCGGCTCCACCGGACGAGCTCCTCCGCACAGGCCGTCCCACCCGGCGCGAGCTGCACGAACGCGACGACCTCCTCGCCGTGGCGCGGGCTCGGCCGCCCCACCACCCCACAGGCCGCCACGTCAGGATGGCCGAGCAGGCCATCCTCGACGTCACGCGGATAGACGTTGACCCCACCCCGGATGATCAGGTCCTTCATCCGGTCGACGACGAACAGGTAGCCGTCGGCGTCGACGCGGCCGATGTCGCCGGTGTGCAGCCAGCCGTCGCGCAGCGCCAGGCCGGTCGCGGCCTCGTCCCGCCAGTAGCCGGACATCATCATCGGCCCGCGCACGCAGATCTCGCCGTCCTGGCCCGGCAGAGCGGGTGTACCGTCCGACAGCTCGACACGCACCCGAGCCCCGGGAGCGGCCCGTCCGACGCTGCCCAGCCGGGCGGCACCCGGCGGCGTCGTGGCGATGATGCCCGCGCTCTCCGTGCAGCCGTACCCCTCGACCAGCTCGACGCCGGGCAGCCGGCGACCCCACTCGAGCGCCGTCTCCCGCGGCAACGGCGCGCCGCCGCTGACCAACCGGCCCAGCGACGACATGTCGTACAGGTGCAACGGCTCCGCGAGCAGCTGCGCGATCATCGACGGAACGAGCGCGCTCACGTTCACCCGGTGCTCGGCGACCAGTTCGAGCCACCCCCGCGGGTCGAACCAGCGCATCAGGACCGAGGGTCCCGGCTTGCGCGCGTGCAGCGCCATCACGCTGATCGTCAGCCCGTAGACGTGCGACAACGGCAACGGCAACAGCCCGACGAGCCCCTCGTCCTCCGCCCCCGCCGCCGCACCGTAACCCCCAGCGGACAGCGCGTCATGCGACAGGACGACGCCGCGCGCCCGCCCGGTCGTCCCGCCGGTATAGAGCAGCGCCGCCATGTCATCCGGCCCCACGGACGAAAGCGGCCCCTCCTCGCCCCCCGCCACCTCGTCGAACCGCACCACCGGCGGTCCACCCCGCTCCTGCCCGGCGCCGGTCGAGCGTGTGTCCGGGTGATCAACACCGCCGAGGCCCCCAGCACCGCCGGGGCGACCCGCATCGCCGGAGTGGCCCGCGCTGCTGGGACGATCCGCATCGTCGGCGTGGCCTGCGCCAGGGTGACCTGCGGCGTCAGCGAGGATGACCGCCCGGACATCGGGGCAGGCGCGGGCGGCCGCGCGCGTCTTCGCCAGGAAGTCCGGGGTGGTGACGACGAAACGAGCACCGCTGTCGGCGATGACCCGGCTCAGCTCCGGCTCATCGAGCAGGAACAGCACCGGCGTGACGACTCCGCCGGCCCGCCACACACCGTGATAGGTGCTGATGACCTCGGGGCAGTTCGCCATGTGGACGACCACCCGGTCACCGTCGCGCAGCCCCAGGGCCCGCAGCCCGGCGCCGAACCGCCGCGCCTGCGCGAACCGCGCCGCGGCGGACTCCACCCGGCCCTCGAAGAGCAGCTCCTCGGCCCCACCGGTGCGCTCCTCGGCGATCTCCGCGAGCCGCCCCAGACTGACCCCGTCCTGCCGTCGCCCGGCCGTGCTCACCATCCGCCGCAAACCTCCTACCAGCATCGCGTCTCGTGTCGGCCGCTCTCGCCGCTCTCGCCGTCGTCCCCGCACCGACGGCCCCGATCCGCTAGCGCCCGAAGAGTTTGACACCTCGAAGCCTGATCGTCACCCCACCGACATCCCCGGCGGGTCACCTTCGGGCAGAACCTCCGCGGTCAGGACGAGGGTGCGTGGGTGGTGGTGTCCGGTGGGGCGGTGGTGTCCGGTGGGGCGGTGGTGTCCGGTGGGGCGGTGGTGTCCGGTGGGGCGGTGGTGTCCGGTGGGGCGGTGGTGTCCGGTGGGGCGGTGGTGACGTCCTCGCCGAGGTAGGCCTGGCGGACGCGGTCGTCGGCGAGCAGGCCGGCGGCGGTGTCGGCGAGGACGACGCGGCCGGTCTCCAGCACGTAGCCGCGACGGGCGATGCGCAGCGCCGAGGTCGCGTTCTGCTCGACGAGCAGCACCGCGACGCCGTTGCGGTTGATCTCCGCGATCACCTCGAAGATGGTGCGCACGATCATCGGCGCCAGGCCCATCGACGGTTCGTCGAGCAGGACGAGGCGAGGGCGGCTCATCAGTGCCCGGCCGATCGCCAGCATCTGCTGCTCGCCGCCGGACAGCGTGCCGCCCGCCTGCCCGATCCGCTCCCCCAGCCGCGGGAACAGCGCGAGCACCCGGTCCAGGTCCGCGCGTGCGTGCCGGCGGTCGCGGTAGGCGCCCATCAGCAGGTTCTCCCGGACGCTCATGCTCGGGAACACCCGCCGCCCCTCGGGCACGTGGCTGACACCGCGGGCGACCAGATCGTGCGCGGGGATCGTCGACAGCGAGCAGCCGTCGAGACGCACCTCGCCGGCGCGGGGGCGCAGCAGGCCTGAGATCGTGCGCAGGGTGGTCGTCTTACCGGCGCCGTTCGCGCCCAGCAGGGTGACGATCTCGCCCTCGGCGACCTCGAGGCTGACCCCGCGCAGGGCGGTCACCGCGCCGTAGGCGACCTCGACGTCCGTCAACGTCAGCAGCATCAGCGCAGCTCCTTCCCGGTAGCGCCGCCGGCGTCCGGGCCGTCGTCGCCGACGCCGAGGTAGGCCTCGATGACGGCCGGGTCCCGCTGGACCTCGGCGGGGGTGCCGCAGGCGATGACCCGACCGAAGTTGAGCACGGCGACGGACGTGGCCAGCGACATCACCAGGCCCATGTCGTGCTCGATGAGCAGCACCGACATGCCCGTCGCGGCGATGCGGCCGATCAGGCCGGCGAGGTCGCGCTTCTCGGCCGGGTTGGTGCCGGCCGCCGGTTCGTCGAGCAGCAGCAGGCTCGGGCCGGTGCCGAGGGCGCGGGCGATCTCCAGTCGCCGCTGCTCGCCGTAGGGCAGGGAGGCGGCCACCTCGTGCGCACGATGTGCGAGGCCGACCAGGTCCAGCAGTTCCAGGGCGCGGCGCACCCCGTCGCGTTCGGCGCGGCGCGCGGACGGCAGCCCGAGCACGGCGGACAGCGGCCCGTACCGCTGCCGCATCTCGATGCCGACCTGCACGTTCTCCAGCGCCGTCAGGGCGGGGAACAGCCGGATGTTCTGGAACGTGCGGGCCACGCCGAGACGGGTGATCGCGTGCGGGCGGCGGCCGACGAGCTGGGCCGGCCGGTCCGGGGTGGGCCAGAACGTGACCGTGCCGTGCTGTGGCCGGTAGGCGCCGGTCAGGCAGTTGAACAGCGACGTCTTGCCGGCGCCGTTCGGGCCGATCACGGCGAGGATCTCCCCGCGGCGCTGGCGCAGCGAGACGCCGTCCAGGCTCGTCACCCCGCCGAAGCGCAGGCACAGGTCCCGGGCCTCGACGACCAGATCCGCGGCAGCGTCCTCACCTGGCCCCGGCCGCCGCGCCCCGGGCACGGCCGAGCCGACGCCGCCCCCGGACGTGGACGACGCGCCCAGGCCACCGAACACCCTGCCGAAGCCCGCACCCACACCGCCACCGCCACGGTGGGATCCGCCCCGGCTCACGGGCGGACCACGGTCGGCGTGGCGGAGCCGAGGGAGTCGGCGGCGCCGACACCCGCCTCCGACAGCTCGATCTCGCGACGGCGGCGCCGCGACGGCACCAGACCCTGCGGGCGGAAGATCATCATGACCACGATGACGGCCCCGAAGTAGATGTACCGGTCGGCGGGCTGGACCTTGTCGCGCAGGTAGAAGGCGAGCCCCTGCAGCACCACCGCGCCGACGACGACGCCGAGCCGCGAGCCCATCCCGCCGAAGATGACCACCGCGACGACGAAGAACGACGCCTGCAGGCTGAAGCTCTGCGGGTTGAAGAACTGCTTGGACGCGAACAGCACCCCGGCGAACCCGGACACCGACGCGCCGAGCGCGAACGCCAGCAGTTTCATCCGCAGCGTCGCCACCCCGGTGGCCTCGGCGGCGATCTCGTCCTCCCGGATCGCCGCCCACGACCTGCCGATCCGGGACCGTTCCAGCCGCCCGAAGGCGACCATCACCCCGACCACGATGACCAGCAGCAGGTAGTAGTACGGCAGCGGATCGATGCCCCACGCGTAGTCGACGCCGGCCAGATGGACCGACAGATGGGGCACGCCGAACGCGCCGCGGGCGCCGCCGGTGATGCCGTCGGCGTTGTTGGCGACCAGGTGGATGATCTCACCGAAGCCGAGGGTGACGATCGCCAGGTAGTCGCCGCGCAGTCGCAGCGTCGGCGCGCCGAGGACGACGCCGGCCAGCGCGGCGAGGATCAGCGCGATCGGGAAGACGAAGAACGGGTTGAGCACGAACGGCGCGTGCCACGGCATCGCCGTCGACGAGGAGAAGTAGGCGGTCGCGTAGGCGCCGATCGCGAAGAACGCGATGTAGCCGAGGTCGAGCAGCCCGGCATAGCCGACGACGACGTTGAGCCCGAGCGCCAGCAGCGCATAGATCCCGATGTCGTTGACCATCGACTGCTGGGCCGCGGTCGAGACCACCAGGGGCGCGACGACCGCGACGGCGAGCAGGCCGCCGCCCACCGCGACCGTCCTGCCGCGACGGCCAGCGGCGGCGACCGACCGGCGCGCCGTCATGGTCAGCGTGGCGGCGGTGAGCCGCCGGCGCGGTGGCGCCGTCACCGCGGCGACGAGCCCGCGCAGCCGCGGGCCGAGGACCAGTACCAGCCACAGCGCGACGGCGAGCCCGAGGAAAAGCACGATCCGAACGTCGGCGATCGAGTCCCAGGCGGCTCGCAGCGGCTCGTCGGAGTCGCCGGTCGGCCCCGTGACGACGGCGGCGAGCAGGCCGAGCAGCACCGAGGCGCCGAGCGTGCGCGGGCGGGCGCTCATGCCGCCCGCCCCAGCCGCTCGCCGAGCAGTCCGGATGGTCGGATCATCAGGATCGCCACCAGGACTCCGAACGCGATGACGTCCTTGTAGGACGCCTGGAACAGGTAGCCGCCGTAACTCTCGACCAGGCCGAGCAGCAGGCCGCCGAGCATGGCGCCGCGCACATTGCCGATGCCGCCGAGCACCGCGGCGGTGAACGCCTTCACCCCGGGGACGAACCCCATGCTGTACGACGCGTTGAACGTCATCGCGTACAGGAATCCGCCCGCGCCGGCGAGCAGCCCGCCGACCACGAACGTGACGATGATGATCCGCTCGACGTTGACGCCCATCAGCACGGCGGTGTCGGCGTCCTGCGCGACGGCCCGGATGCCCTGGCCGAGGCGGGTGCCGGCGACGAGCCGGTCCAGCCCGACGAGCATCGCCACCGCGACGGCGAAGATCACCAGCGTCTGGGTGGAGACGGCGGCGCCGAACAGCCGGAACACGGTGCCGTTGTGGAACAGGTCCGGCAGGTCGACGTTCTGCCGGCCGAACTCCTTGCCGGCCAGGTTCACCGCGAACAGGGACGCGCCGATCGCGCTGATCAGGTAGGCCAGCCGGGGCGCCGCACGCCGCCGCAGCGGCCGGTAGGCGACCCGTTCGAGGGTGAAGGCGGCCAGCCCGCCGCAGGCCGCGCCGGCGCCGAGGCCCACCGCGACCAGCGCGATGGACCCGGCGCCGCCGGGCACCGATCCGTCCCCCGGCAGCAGCGCCCGGGCGGCGAACAGGCCGCCGAAGGAACCCAGCATGAACACCTCGCTGTGCGCGAAGTTGATGAGCTGGAGAACCCCGTAGACGAGCGTGTACCCGAGCGCGATGACCGCGTACAGCGAGCCGACCATCAGACCGTCGACACTCAGCTGCCAGAACTGGTCCAGAAAACCCATGCACTCGCCTCGTCCATCCGCACCGATGTCAGGATCTGATCAGGTTCGCAGTGTTCCCAAGGACACTGATGGAACCGTTCTTGACCTGGTAGATGAACACGTTCGAGCCCTTGACCTCACCGCTCGGCTCGAAGGTGACGGTCTTGGTGATGCCCGGGAAGTTCACGGCGCCGAACGCCCTCAGGACGGACTCCCGATCCGCCCCCCTGCCGAGCTTCTTGAACACGTCCGCCAGCGCCATCGTGGCGTCGTACGCCTCACCGGAGTAGGTGCCGGGCTTCGCGCCGTGGTTCACCTTCCGGAACGAGGCGACGAACGCGGCGGCCAACGGGTCGGAGTTCGCGTCGCCGCAGGGGCAGGTGAGATAGGTGCCCTCGGCCGCGGCCTTGCCGGCCTGCGCCACGTACTGCGGGTCGAGTGAGCCGTCACCGCTGGCGATCTTCCCGGTGAAGCCCTTTTCCTTCAGCGCCTTGGACAGCAGCGCGAGTTCGGCGTAATAGCCGGAGTAGTACAGGACGTCCGGCGCCGCCGCGACGATCTTGGTGGCCTCGGAAGTGTAGTCCTTGGTCGGGTTGATGCCGTCGTGGGCGACCGCGACCCGCCTGGCCCGCAGCTCGGCCTCCAGCGCGCCGGACAGGCCGGTGCCGTACTCGCTCCTGTCGTCCAGCGAGAAGACCTTCCTGGCCCTGAGCACGTCCGACAGGTAGCCGGCGGCGGCCTTGCCCTGCACGGTGTCCGGGGCGATGACCCGGTAGAACGTCCGGAAGCCCAGCTTCGTCAGCGAGGGGTTGGTCGCCGACGGGCTCACCGAGAGCAGGCCGGCCTGGGTGTAGGCGGGCTCGCTCGCCTTGGTGGCGCCGGAGAACATCGGGCCGACCACGGCGAGGACCTTCGCGTTGTCGATGAGCTTCTGGGCCGCGGTCGGACCCTGGTCCGGCGAGCCGCCGTCGTCGGACTCGACGAGCTTCAGCTCGAACGGGGAACTGTCGTCGGCATTCACCTCGGCGACCGCCGTGCGCATGCCGTAGAGGGCGTTCAGCCCAAGCTGCTGGTTATCGCCCGAAAGGACCCCCTGGAAGCCGATCGTGATCGTCTTCCGGCCGGACGACGATTCACCTCCACCGCTCCCACATGCCGCGGCGGACAACGCCACCGCCGCGGCCAGGGCGACCGCTCCCAGAAAGGGACGCCTACGCATGCGTTTCCTCCTCCGTTCGCCGGGCGCGACGCCGATGTCACCGCCCGACCCAGCCACCCTAGGCCCCACCGGCCGGCAGGTGCTCCGCCGAGTCGGCGGAAACCCGGTCCTCCGAGCGGATCGCCCGAAAGTGCCCCCCATGGATTGCTACACCGAGGGCACAAAAGTGGCGGTCAGGCGCGCCGCCGGTTCACCCGAAAACGGGCGGAGAGCAGTCGGGATATCCCCCCGCGACTCGGCGGAAACCAGACAGAAATCGAATGGAGGATTGTTACTGACGCACGGAATCCAGCCACACCGGATCGCTGGTGCCGAGCCGCGCCGGCGGACTGTTCCAGCGCGGCGCTACCCCCGCGACGGTGCCGGCCGGGCGGATGTAGGACAGCAGCCCGAACCCGCTCGCCGCCGTCTCGCGGTAAGGCGCGACGTCGTCCGCCGCCAGATCGGGATGACCGAGGGTGTCGTGATGGCCGAGCTCCTGCAGCCAGCGCCCGGTGCGGGCCAGCGAGACCCGGACGTGCCAGCTGCCGCCCTCGGTCGCCCGCCGGGTCAGCGCGTCGAGCACGCCGTACGCGGCGAGATACCCGGTCGCGTGGTCGAGCGCCTGGGCGGGCAGCGGCAGCGGCTCCGGCGAGCCCGCCGCCCGCGCCCCGGCGAGCGCGATCCCGGAGGCCGTCTGCACGAGGCTGTCGAATCCGCGCAGCCCGCTCCACGGCCCCCGCCGCCCGTAGGCGCTCACGGTGGCGTAGACGATGCCCGGGCGCAGCCGGGCGACGGCGTCCGGCCCGAAGCCGAGCCGGTCAAGCGCGCTCGGCCGGTAGGCCTGCAGGACCACGTCGGCCGTGGCGATCAGCTCGCGCAGGCGCCGTGCGTCGGCGGCGACCCGCAGGTTGAGGAAGGCGTTGCGCTTGCCGAAGCCCGTGTCGACCAGCGGCGTGGGCAGCTCCGGCAGATGCGCGGCGCCGACCCGCAGCACGTCCGCGCCGTAGCCGGCCAGCGTCCGGCCCGCGATCGGCCCGGCGACGACCCGGGTCAGGTCCAGCACCCGCACCCCGGCGGCCGGGCCGTCGTGCGGCCGCAGCGGGCGCGGCGGCCAGGGCGAGGTGTCGTCCAGCCGGGTGATCTCCACCAGCGGAAGTTCGGCCAGCGCCCGGCCCTGGCGGTGCGCCGACCACTCGTGCTCCGACCGGGCCATGCTCGCGCACAGCCCCATCGCCTGCAGTTCCGTCTCCAGCGGCGCGGCGTCGAGGCGGTGGATCACCCGGGCGACGCCAGCCCGGTCGTTCGGCGCGCCGAGCAGGTCGAGCAGGCCGTTGCGGTGGTGCGGGAAGCCGCAGTGCAACTGGATCCACCGCCCGTCGGCAGTGGGGTAGTAGCCCGAGATGGGGTCGCCCGGGTCGGCCGGGGGTCGCCCGTCCACCCGCAGGTGGCGCTCGCTGCGGAAGACGGCAGCGGCGTGCCGGGTGTCGAGGGCGAGGTCCGCCGCGCCCTGCCCGGTGCGGGCGGACAACAGCCGTCCGGCGCCGACCGCCGCGGCGGCGATCGACGCCCCCGCCAGCGTCGTCACCTGGAACAGGCTGGGCAGCACGTCGGGCGGTCCGGACACGGCCAGTCGGTCGGCGACCGCCGGTTCCCCGACCACTGACGCGACCTGCTCGACGATCCCGGTGGCCTGCGTCATCTCCCCTCCCGGATCGCGGAACGTGCGCATGGCGCGGCCCGTATCGCCTCAGCCCGGCCGGGCGGGTCAGATGCCCGGCGAAGTGGCGCCGCGATACCGGCCACCGTCACCCCACGCCATGAGGTGACCTCACGTGAGCAGCGACGATGATTGTTACTGGCGTAGGGTGCATAGAATGCTACTTTGCGCATCGGTGGCCGGGGGCGGTTACGCGCTCGCCTTCGGGCGGAGGTGCGCTCATTCTGGTCATCGTGGCCTGACCCGCCCCCGGATGACCGGAGGGATACCGCAGATGGGTGCGCAACCATCGCTGTACGAGGTACTGGGCGTACCGCCCGACGCCACCGCCGAGCAGATCCGTCACGCCTACCGGCTGGCCGCGCGGCGTACCCACCCGGACGCGGGTGGCCGGGCGCCGGCGTTCGCCCGCGTGGCCGTCGCCTACCGCGTGCTCGGTGATCCGCAGCTACGCCGCCGCTATGACCAGCAGATCAGCGGTACGGCACGGCAGGCGGCCGCGGGCGCATACCCCTCGAACGGGCCATCCACTTCCTGGCCACCGCATACCGGCGCCCAGCAGTCGGCGTCTCCACCCCAGGCCGGCGGTGACAGCGGCGCCGGCACCGGCACCCCGGCGGACCGGGGTCCACACCCGCTAGCCCCGGGCGCGGACCCCGTGGTGCGTCGCCGCTACTTCATCCTGATGGGCATCGCCCTGACGCTGTTCATCCTGGGCGGCGCCGTCGTCCGCCTGTACTCCCTGCCCGCGGCCATGATCATGATGGTGGTCGCGGCGATCATCCCACCCATCGCCGTCACCGTCGCCAGTCGCCCCCGCCGCCCGACGCCCCCCGACGACCACCACCCGTCAGGCGGGCAGCCGGACCCGCAGTGAGCCGACGGGGCGGCCGCCGCCGAGTACCGCCGGCGCGACCAGCACCGCCAGGCGCGCGAGATCCAGCTCCGGCCGGCCCGGCGACTCCATGCCGACCGCGGCGCCGAGCCGGCTCAGCGCGGCGAGCGCCACCGGCACGCCCGCCCGCTCACCGCCATCGGCGATCTTGATGGCGACGGCGTGGCCGTCCGGGGTGGCCACGACCGTGACGCCCTCGGCCCCGTTCTTCGCCACCACCCCCGGCGCCACCCGCATCAGCTCGGTGTCACTGCAGCCGGCTCCGCCGATCAGCTCCGGATGGCCGCGCATCGCCTCGACCACCCGGCGCTCGGCGCTGCCCGCCGCGCCCTGGACCATGGCCCGCACTCCCCGGGCAAGCCCGGTCAGGGACAGCGCGAACAGCGGCGCGCCGCAGCCGTCGACCGCCGTGCCGGCGATCTGTTCGCCGGTCAGCTCCTCGATCGTGCGCCGGATGATCTGCTGGAGCGGGTGGTCCGGCTCGGTGTAGTCCTCGATCGACCAGCCCGCGGCCACGCAACAGGCGATCATTCCGGCGTGCTTGCCCGAACAGTTCATCAGCACCGGCTCCGGGCGCCCACCAGAACGAAGGTGCGCCTGCGCCGCGGCGGAGCTCAGCGGCAGATCCGCCGGGCAGCGCAGCGTGTCGACCGGAACACCGGCCACGGAGAGGATCTCCAGCACCCGGGCGACGTGCGCCGCCTCGCCGCTGTGCGAGCTGGCCACCATCGCCAGCAGATCGGGGGGAATGTCGCGGCTCAGGAACACCCCGTCGAGCCCGGCGCGCAGCATCGCGGCCGCCTGCAGTGGCTTGACCGCGGACCGAGGCAGGACCGGATGCTCGGGCGCGCCGATCCGCAGCGCCAGAGAGCCGTCCCGGGCCAGTCCCACCACCGTCCCCCGGTGCACACTCTCGACGAAGGGCTCGCCTCCGCGCAGACCCCTGACGACCTCGGCGACCACCTTCGGACCCACCGGCGGCTCCATGGCGCACAGACTACGACGGCACCACGCACGACGGGGGCAGACCGGGCGGTACGGCCACGCACGCCCGGCGCAGGCCGCATGGACGAAACCCCGCCGTAACAGTGCCCGCCGTAACAGTGACGGCCTCCCCTGGCGCCGCATACCCTGGCTGTGTGCCTGCCTACGACTACCGCTGCCGGGTGTGCGACACCTCGTTCGAGATCCGCCGCGGCATCACCGAGTCCGCGCCGGCCAGCGGCGTGCTCTGCCCCGCCGGGCACGATGAGACGTCCCGGATCTTCTCCGCCGTCGCTGTCGCCGTCGGCCGTGGCGCGCCCGCCCCCGCGATGGCCGCCCCGGCCACGGGTGGCGGCGGTGCCTGCTGCGGCGGCGGCTGCTGCGGCTGACACCCGCTACCGACCGGGACGGCCCTTCACGGGCCCCCGCGCCGCCCGGCTACGCGGCCCGACGTCCACCTGCCGCTCCCGCTGCCCGCCGCCCGCGGCCGCCCGATCCTCGATCAGGCGCCGGTGCAGCAACCGCAGCGTCTCGTCTCGTTCAGCCTGATCCAGGCCGGAGACCAGGGTCCGCAACAGGCTGCCCGACGCGGGCCACAGGTCATCACCGCCGCGCCCACGCATCGCCATACCCTCGTCCTACCCACCCGCGCCGCTGGTCACGCGCCCGGCACCTGACCGCCCTCCGGGGGCTGTACCGCGGGCTCGGCGCGAGCGGTCCGCTCGTCACCGCGTCCGGTTCGCCTCGCGGCGGCCCGGCCGGCCAGGTCTCGGCGCAGGGCATCGCCCTTCGCGCCGACGGCTCGCAGGCTTGTGCGTGCCGTGCGGCCACCGTTGCGCAGCGTGTGCTCCCCCCGTGCCCGCAGCGCGTGGCCGTCGACGGCCGGCGGGCCGAACACGATGATCCACGCGATGGCGAGGGCCCACAGCGCGGCCAGTGCCCCGAAGGCCAGCACGCCGAACCCGCCGACCAGCGCGGACAAGGCCAGCAGGACGACGCTGGCCACCAACCCCCACCGCACCAGCCGCCCGAGGCCGACCGGCTCCGGCCCACCCGCCGCGCCCCTTCCCGACGCCGCACGACCCGTTCCCACCCGGGCTGTTCCCGGACGGGCTGTTCCCGGATGAGCTGATGCCCCGCGGGTCGGCCCCCAGCGGGTGGTCGGGCGACGCGGCGCCCCCGCCCCCGCCGGTGACGGTGCGCCCTGCCGGCCGGATCCGGCCGATGAGCGGGCTCTGCCCGGCCGGACGTCGGTCAGCCCGGCGACGGACGGGCCAGTGGCGGACGACCTCACACCGGACGACCTCACACCGGACGACCCGGCGGCGGACGACCCGGCGGCGGGCGGTCGGATGCCCGACAGCCCCGCATCGGTCGGTCGGGTGACGGCGGGGGGCACGGAAGAGGGCCGCGCGATGGCGGGATCGGCCGGTGCCGGAGAGGTCGGAGAAGTGGCGGGCGGGGAGGCGGAACGGCTCCGCCCGGTCGGGCGAGCGCCGTTCGCGGCGGTCCCGGTTCGGGAACCCGAGCCACGCTCGGTTGCTGTGCGTGACCGTCGATCCAGCACGGTGCGTCCCATGGTTGCTCTGTGCCCCAAGGGTGCCGGGGTCATGCCGTCAGTTCCATGATGCACGCCACATTCCCTGACCCTGGCTGTTTTCCCTGTCCTGGCAGGGTTTTCTCACCTGACCTGGCACTGCGGCCAGCGTGCGTCGGATGGTCGACAGCGGGATCCCCCGCCCGGGGGAGGCCGGCTGCGACCCCTTCCTCCCACCACGGACGGTCAGTATGCGGCGGAGGCTGATCGCATGGCCCGCCACAGTTCGCCGACCGAGGTGAACTGGACATCGGGCGGTGCGGCGGCCACCCTGCCCACCGCCCAGTCCGGGGCGTGCTGGTGGCGCAGGTGATCCATGATCTCCTCCCGCTCGGCGGGAAAGACCGCTCGGCCCAGCCAGCGCGCGAGCTCGGAACGATCGTCGAGCTCCAGGGGCGTCATGCCAGCGGGCGCCGACCCGGCGGCAGTGGATGCGGCGCGCGTCGCCGCCGACGCGGGGGCGGCCCGCAGCCGTGCGGCGTCCGGATGGGCCGTGTCCTCGTCGTGCCGCTCACCGGTCGGCTCGGTCGAGCGCCACTCCTCCAGCCGGGTGTCCCGACCGCTGCGCACGAGCCCGACCGTCTCGTGCGCCATGATCTCGTCGCGCAGCGGTCCGTGCTTGCTGCTTCCCCGATCGACTACCACGTGGCGCTCCCTTCCTGGACGGGCCCCACTGGACGGCGGCGGGCGGGCGGATCGCGGACCGCCCGCCGCGGCGGACAGCGCCCGATCTGTGGGGGTCGCGGCCGCGCCACACCACCCGCGCGGAACCACGCCACCAAGGTGGTGTGCGCGCTGGCGCACGAAGCAAACCCCGACGGACGACCTGGTTCACCTGGTGGGCCCGCTGGACAGGCCGCGGTCGTGGACCGGAGGACGGCCCATGGGCTCGGGCATCCGCCCGGCGGGCGCGCGGCCGCCCGGCAGTGCTCCCCCAATCGGGTTGCGGGACCCCGATCGGGCCCTGCGCCGACGAGACCGTGACGCCCGGACGGGCCATGCCAGTCGAGGTGGTCCACGCGGCTCGCCGGTGGCCCGGACGGCTGACCCGTTCGGGGCTCCCGCACCGCCCACCGACACCCAGATCGCGGATATATCGGGCAGGCATCCCCCGTTCGGGGCAGCACCTCACCCCGCCGGAAAGGTCCTTCCCCGCCCCCCGATCGGGCCATCGGCGGGTGGCCCGTGCACCGACCGCCGGCGCGCCCCACACGGCCGATCGATGCGCGGCGGACGGTCCACCGTGGGCCGAACGGGCGATACGGCGTAGGGAATCAGGTGGCGGTCGGCGCGACCAGAGCCGCCGAGCGCCACTCCCCCGCACTCCCTGCCGATTCCCGGTCAACGGTCGTCGGCACCCTGATCTCGTAGAGCGCGCAGGGCTTTCCGATCACAGGTCGAGCGACATTGCGAACCGGTACTCCGCCCGCCGTCGACCCGCGTTCCGAACCGGCATGAGCATGCCCGTGCAGGGCAAGATCCGCACCCCCCGCATCGACCGCCTCGGCGAGATGGTAGCTCCCAAGGAACGGATAGATCTCCGCTCGCTCCCCGATCAACGTCTCCGGTACCGGGGCGTAATGGGTCAATGCCACCCGAATATCACAGTCCAGTCCTTCCAGTGCAAACCGCAGGTCAGCCGACAGGTCCTTGGTATGCCGCACAAAGGCCTTCATCAGGGGCTCACCGAAGTCGCTTCCGCTCGCGCCGGCAAAGCCACCTCCGAATCCCTTGACTCCGGCGACTCCGAGCCGTACCCCGCCGATGTCGAGGACCGCTCCGTCGCCTTCGAGGACCGTCACGCCGGCGTCGGCGAGTATCTCGGTGATCTCACCCTCCGCGTCGCCGTGATAGTCATGATTGCCTAGCACCGCGAGGATCGGGATCTCCGCGTCCGCCACCTCCTCGCCGACCACGCGGGCCTCCGCGACCAGGCCGTGCTGGGTGAGGTCGCCGGCGAGCAGCAGCACGTCCGCGCGCCCGGCGAGACCGCGGGCGACCGGCGCGAAGCCGCCGCCGCTGTCCACGCCGAGGTGGATGTCACCGACCGCGGCGACGCGGATCGTGGGCCCCGGGGGCGTCCGCAGATGGACCGGCGCGGGAACGCCATGCGTCATGGGATGGTCTCCACATCCAGGTCCTCGGTGTCGGCGTCGACCGCGCCGCGGTAGATCAGGGTGACCTCGTTGCGGACCGCCCGGCCGGGCAACGCCTCGGCGACGACCTCGGTCACCGCCTGGCGGCGGGCGTCGGTGGCGACCTCGCCGACGACGAGCACGCAGCCCTCCCGAAGAACCACCTCCAGGCCGAGCTCCGCCACCCGCGGATCCGCCGCGAGAAGTTCGTGCAGGTCACCGGCCAGATACTCGTCCGCCTCGGTGAGGTCCAGACACGCGCCCGACCCGGGCCCCGCGCCGGCCCCGGACGCCCCGCCCGGGGCCCGGGCACCGCCCGCGGGCATCCGGCCGGCCGCGGCGGTGCCGATCGCCGGCCCGGGGGACGCGCGCGGGCCGTCCCCGCGGACTCGTCCCCGGCCCGCGCAGGCCGCCGCGCCACGCCGAGCCGGCCCGCTCGGGTCGGCCTCCGCCAGGGCGGCACCGGCCGCGTCGTCAGCGCCGCCGGCGCCGCCGGCGACGTCCGTGCTCGGACCGGCGCGCTGGCCGACCTGGGGTTCTCCGGCCGCGCCGCCAGCGGATGACGGGAATGCGGCGGGGGCCGGACTCATCGGCACATTCCGACCGGTCACCGGGACATTCCCGCCAGTCGGTGTCCGGCGGACGCCGCTGACCGCGTCGCCATCCGCCGGGGGAATGAGACTGAGTCGTGTGGCGACCAGCAACGCGGCCTCGGCGAACGGCGACGCCGCGGTGGATCGGCGCACCTGATCCCAGTCGACCTGTTCACGCATCGCCCGGATCATCGGCAACACCCGGGCCAGATCGCAGTACCGCTCCTCCAGCGCCAACAGGGTCATCTCGAACCAGTCGGTCGCCTCGAGGACGGGCATCCGGACCGAGTCGACCGACATCTCGCTGGAGCGTTCGAGCATCTGTGTGGTGACCGCGCGCCCGACCGGATGGTGGATCAGGTCGACGAGCACCTCGCCGTCGAACACCTTGGTGAGCCAGTCCTCGGGCGGATCGACCGGTCGAAGGCCGGCGGCGGCGAGAACGGCCACCGCCTGGGGAACATCCTCTTCCCGGAGCATGAAATCGACGTCGTGAACCGGCTCGGGGCCGCCGCGGGCCCAGCACGCGTAGCTTCCCCCGAGGGCGAACGGGATGTCCGCCTCCTTCAGGGTCACGGCGACCCGTTTCAGACTCTCCCGCAGACCTCTGGGCGCATCCTCCATACCGCTGCCACTACCCGCATGTGCCCTGTGATGCACCTCCCGTGCCGGGCGGCGTGTCGGCGGCTTGGCACTGTCACGTGCACGACATCCCGAATGGCTACCCCGAAGCGGTGACGAGCGTACTGCTCAAGTCCCACGATGTCTGGTTATCCGTAGTTATAATTTCACTACATGCCACAGGAGTTACGGCTTCGCCGCCAGTGCACCGCCCGATTCTGACACCCTGGCGACAACGAGCGCCGACATGAGCGATGATGACCTTTGCGGCGAACTCGTCGGCCGCCCACTTCGACACCGGATTGGAAGCGAACCCTGAACGCGCGCACACGATCCGACCAGTTGCCCAGGGGTGTCGGTGATGACACCAGCGCGCTGGAACATTCCGGCGAGCGCCTACCCGGGCAACGCGCCACAGGACCGGCGGCCTTGCCCGCGCAGCCGGCCGAGCCGCCCAGCACCAGCGGCGTGGTGGACATGTCCAGCCATCCCGGTCAGCTTGCCCGCAGACTGCAGCAGGTCACGTACCAGCTGTGGACGACGACCGTCTCCACCGAGACGACGCCGCCACAGTTCGTGGTCCTCAACAGCCTGCTGGCCGATCCCGACATCGATCAGCGGACGCTCGGCGAACGGGCGTCGCTCGATCGGTCCACGGTCGCCGACGTGGTGGCGAGGCTCGTCCAGCGAGGTCTCATCCGGCGGGTCCGCGACCCGCGCGACGGCCGGCGCAACGTCCTACGGCTGACCAAACGCGGTGAGTCGACCCACGGGCAGGTCGCGGATCGCATCGAGCAGATGAACGACAAACTGCTGGCGCCTCTGTCGCAGGAGGAACAGGGCGCGCTGCTGTCCATGCTGACGCGGATCGTCGACCAGGGCGGCCCGCGCTAGCCCGAGCGTCACACATCGACTACCCTCGGTAGCGGAAGGTTGTCGTTCAGACCCGACCCGCACCGAGGACGATGCAGCGACTCCGTCGGCACGGCACCCGGCGTCACCTCCAGGCGGCGGGCGCTCCGTCTCCAGACCCGTCCGCACATCGGCGACTCGCTGTCGTCGGGCTCGTTGTTCTCGCGGTCGGCACTGTCGGCATCACCGCCTCGTCCCCGCTCCACGGGCGCGAGGCCGCCCGGCCCGCCACCTCATCCCCGGCGGGTCGTCCCGACCGAGACGGGCCCGACGGCGGTGCGCGGGCAGCCATCCTGCGCGCCCTGCCCGGTGGGCTCCCCCACACCGGGCCTCCCAGGGGCGGCGCCACGCACGGCGACGTCGCCTACGGCGCGTCCGGCGCGTCAGCTGGGACCGCCGGGGCCGGTCGGGTGGGCGGACCCGCGGGCCTTGAACCCGGGGCCACCTCCGTCGTCCTCGTCGCCGCCGGCGACATCGATCTGTCCCGGGTCACCGATCCCCGGACCGCACTGGCCCGACTGCGCGGCTACGGCACCTCGGCCGACCTCGCCCTCTGCCGGCTCGTCGCGCCCGGCCCGCGAGCCGCCACGGACGCGCTCGCCGCCGTCGGCCTCGACCAGTGCGCCACCGACGCCGGCACCGACGCCGAGGCCGCCACCGAGGCGATAACCGTGCGCGACATGAGTGTCACGGTGCTGCGCTATCGCGACGACTCCGCCCTGACCGCGGACCGGGTCGCCCACGACGCCGAGCGGGCCCGGGACCACGGCGCCGACCTCGTCATCGTGCAGGTCCACTGGGGTCACCCCGGCCAGGCGACCGTCACCGCGCACCAGCGCGCCCTCGCCCGCGACCTGCTCGCCTCGCCCGCCGTGGACCTCATCCTCGGTGCCGGCAGCGGCGGTCCCCTGCCCGTCGAACGGGTCGCCGGGCGCTTCGTCGCCTATGACCTCGGCACCGCCCTCGGACCGACCGACAGGGACGCGGCCATCGGCGGCGCGGGCGCGGCGGACCCGGGCCCGGGTCGCGTCGGGCTGCTGCTGACCGCACAGGTGCGGCGCACCGCCCTCGGCTGGCTGGTCGCCGGCCTGACCTACACACCCACCTGGTCCGACCCGGCCGGCACCGCGTGCTGGCCGATCGCCGACGCCCTTGACGACCACGCCACATCGGCCTCGCTGCGGCGCCGCCTGAACGCGGCCTGGCATCGGGTCATCGCCGCGGAGGGGACGCTCGGCTCGACCGACGGCGTCAGGGTGGACCGCCTACCCCGCGACCTTGCCGCGCCGCCCTGAAGTGGCCGCCCTGAAGTGGCCGCCCTGAAGTGGCCGCCCACCAGCATGTTCCGCCCTGAGCGAACAAATTTGCTTAGATCTCATTAATTGCAATTAACGTGTGTTCCCCATCGACCCGCTACTGTCGGCGCTGCGACACCGGCGCGCTGGCCGGAGGCGCTCCAGGTATGCCCGTCTCGAGGAGGACACGTGACATCGCCTGACACCGCGGCCCTGGTGCTCCGGGTCATTGTGGGTCTCACCCTGGTCGCCCATGGCTACAACCATGTCCTCGGAGGCGGGGGGATCAAGGGAACCGCAGGCTGGTTCCAGAGCATGGGCCTGCGCCCGGGCATCGTGCACGCGTGGGCATCCGGCCTCGTCGAGCTCGGCGCCGGGTTCGGCCTCGTCTTCGGCTTCCTCACCCCGTTCAGCGCCGGCGCGCTGATGGGCACGATGGTCGTCGCGGGCATCACGGCGCACCGCACCAACGGCTTCTTCATCTTCCGGCCGGGCCAGGGCTACGAGTATGTCCTGATGATCGGGGTGGTCTGCGCGGCGATCGGCATCCTCGGGCCGGGCACGGCGTCGCTGGACCACGCGATCGGAATCGACACCGACCTCGACGGCTGGGTCGGTGGCCTGATCGCCGTCATCCTCGGCATCGGGGGCGCCGCCCTGCTGCTGGCCACCTCCTGGCGTCCGGAGCGCAAGCCGGCCGAGTCCACGCAGTCCTGACCGGGGCCGTCCCAGCGGCGGCGTAGGCGCCGAAGGGCGCGCGTCGCCATTGAGCGTGCTAATACTGGCCTACGTGCCTTCTGACTCGCTGACTCCGTCCCTGCGCATTCCGTCGGCAGGGCTCTCGCTCGCCGCCGACACCTTCGGACAGCCCACGGATCCCCCGGTGGTACTGCTACACGGCGGCGGCCAGACCCGCCATTCCTGGCGGCGCACGGCACGCCGGCTCGCGGACGAGGGCTGGTACGCGTTGTCGGTCGACCTGCGTGGCCACGGCGACTCCGGCTGGTCGCCCGACGGCGACTACTCGTTCGACCGTTTCACCGACGACGTCCAGGCGGTGCGCGCCGTCCTCGACCAGCCGCCGGTGTTCGTCGGCGCCTCCCTCGGCGGCATCTCCGCGCTGAGCGCCCTCGGCCGTGACACGGGGATCGCCCGCGGCCTGGTCCTCGTCGACGTCTCCCCGTTCCTCCAGCGCGGCGGTACCGGCCGGATCACGGAGTTCATGCAGGCCGCCCCGAACGGCTTCGGCTCGCTGGAGGAGGCCGCCGACGCGGTCTCCGCCTACCTGCCGCACCGCGAGCGCCCCCGCGACGTCAGCGGTCTGCGCAAGAACCTGCGGGAGGCGGACGGCCGCTGGTTCTGGCACTGGGATCCGGTCTTCGTCTTCCCGCCCGCGAACCACGCTCCCCACCGGCGGCTGGGCCGGCCGTCCGAGCAGTCGCTGTCCCGGGTGGCCGCGACCCTGCGGCTGCCGACCCTGCTGGTACGCGGCGGCCAGTCGGACGTGCTCAGCCGCGAGGACGCCCGCCGTTTCCTCGATCTCGTGCCGCATGCCGACTACTGCGACGTCGTCGGCGCGCACCACATGGTCACCGGCGACGACAACGCCGTCTTCGACGAGCGGATCATCGAGTTCCTCCGCCACCGGGTCCGGCCCCGCCTGGAGCTGACCCTGGCCCTGGGCCAGGTCAGCGAGACGGTGTAACACAGCCAGGATGTAGCACAGCCAGAACGCACGCGAAGCCGAGGAGCGCAGCCGCCGATGGTCCGTCACCCGCGCAGCACGCGCCCGGACGCGACCGACCGGCCGGCGGTGGTGGCCGGTCTGCTGCTCGCCGCCGGGGCGGGGCGGCGGATGGGGCAGCCGAAGGCCCTGGTGAAGATCGACGGCGAGACGCTCGCCGCGCGCGGGGTGCGCCTGCTCGCCGACGGCGGCTGCCGACCGATCGTCGTCGTCGGCGGCGCCGCCGCGGACCAGGTCGCCGCCACGATCCAACCGAGTGAGTCGTGCACTCTTTCCGATTTGTCCGGACAACTGGTCTGCTTTGGGTCGGACGGGCCGATGGACGTGCTGCTGGCCCGGGCCGAGGACTGGACCGAAGGCATCGGCGCGTCTCTGCGCACCGGGCTCGCCACCCTTGCCGAGGCGGTCGAGGCGGTCGAGGCGGTCGAGGCGGTCGAGGCGGTCGAGGCGGTCGAGGCGGTCGTCGTCACGCTGGTCGACCAGCCGGGGCTGACATCCGCCGCGGTCCGCCGGCTGGTCCTGGCCGCGACGCCAGGCGGTGGCCACGAGCACCGGCTGGCGCTGACCGCCACCTACCACGGCCAGCCGGGTCATCCCGTCCTGCTGCGCCGGCCGGCGTGGGCAGCGGTCGCCGCCCTCGCCCGCGGGGACGTCGGCGCGCGGGCGTGGCTGCGCGCGCATCCCGGCGAGGTCGGCCAGATCCCCTGCGACGACCTCGGCACCCCCGCCGACGTCGACACCCCAGCCGACCTGCGCGTTGCCGCCGACCGGGACCGCCGGCGGGGAGTGCGGCAGGATCGGGGCATGGAGCTGACTGTCATCGACAATCCCGACCGGCACCGGTACGAGGCGCGCACGCCCGACGGCGAGGTCGCCGGCTTCGTGCAGTACCAGCGGCGCCCGGACCGGATCGTCCTCGTCCACACGGAGGTCCGCCCGGAGTTCGAGGGGCAGGGCGTGGCCAGCACGCTGGCTGCCGGCACCCTCGACGACGTGCGCGCCCACGGCCTGGCCGTGGTCCCTCAGTGCCCCTACATCCGCGCGTACATCGAGCGCCATCCGGCCTACGCCGATCTGCTCGCCGACGGCGAGCGCCCACCGGCCGGCTGATCACCGGCGTTCCGCGGCCAGCGAGAACACCACAGCAACGACGTGGGAAACGGATGAACAACGCCGAACCCCGGCACTCCAAGATGAGCTGACGCAGGGCCCGCGACCGCGCACTATCGGCGGTACGTAAACCTACACGGGGAACAACGCCGCCGCATCCACTCCCAGCCGAAAGCTTCCACGGCACGCGGAGCCGGCTGGGCGGAAGCTTGACCGTCGCGCGGCGGGCTCGGCGAGAACTGCAGTCACATCATCGAGGTGGCGACGGGTCCGCACCAGACGCGACGCTCCCCGTGAAAGGACGTCCGAAGTGTCCGGCGCCCGTCATCGGTCCCCAGGTGGTGGTTCTCGCGGCGGCCCGCGCGGCCCGGTCGCGTGGATCTCCCCGATCACGCGGGTCCTTCCCGCCGTCCGGCCTCGCGGTCCGCGCGGGCGGGCGGGACGCGGCGCCCTCACCGGCGTGGCGGTCCTCCTCCTCGGCGGCCTGACGGTGACCGGCATCGGCTTCGCGGCCGCGTCCGTGCTGCACCGCGGCCCGCAGGACACCTGCGCCGACGGCACCCCCCGGACCACCCTGAACATCACGACCGCGCCGTCGCTGGCGACCCCCGTCAACCAGCTCGCCACCGCCTTCAGTCGGGCGCACTCCTCCGGAGCGGCCGGGGCCTGCGTGTCCCTGACGGTGACGTCGACACCGTCCGACCGGGCACTCGATGCTCTGGCGCACATGAACGGTTCCGACACGGCCAGTCCCGACGTGTGGATCCCCGAGTCCGCGGACTGGCTGGAACTCGGCCAGGAGTCAACCGCGACCGCCCAGCAGCTGCCGACCAGGGCGACGACGATCGCCGGCTCGCCGGTGGTCATCGCCATGCCGCGC
The DNA here is from genome assembly GCF_059816245.1 of Frankia sp. RB5. Taxonomy (NCBI): domain Bacteria; kingdom Bacillati; phylum Actinomycetota; class Actinomycetes; order Frankiales; family Frankiaceae; genus Frankia; species Frankia sp. RB5. The sequence goes on along the minus strand of NZ_JCBATA010000013.1, from coordinate 33,805 downwards.
GACAAGGCCCAGGTCCTGGGCTGGCCGGAACGGCACATGACCTGGGCCGACCTGTCCGCCGCCGCGACCACGCCCGGTTTCTGGGCGGCCCACGGCCAGCCTGGCTGGGGGGAGTTCCGCCTCGCCATGGCGAACCCGGAGAACTCCACCGCGGCGCTGCGCGCGGTCATCGGCACCGTCAGCACCGGGCGCGCCGTGGCCCCCGCCGAGATGACCGCCGGCACGTTCGACCAGGACCGGGGCGCGCAGGCGGTGGTGCTGCGGCTCGAGCACTCGATCTCCTGGCTGCCGCAGTACGACAGCCAGCTGTTCGCCGCCCTCCGCACCGGGAGCGCCGGGGGTGACGGGGTCGCCGGTTCCACCGCCTCGGTCGGTGCCGACGGGCAGGCGGACACCGCGCAGACGGGAGGCGGCCCGGCGCCGTCGGCGTTCCCCGCCCTGGAATCCGACGTGATCGCCTACAATCGCGGGCTGACGGCCGGCAACAGCACGTCACTGGCCGTCTCGCTGGTCGCGTCCTACCCGTCGGACGGGTCGTTCACGGCCACCGTGCCGTACGTCGTGCTCACCCGGACGTCCGACCAGGAGGCCAAGCACGCCGCGGCGAGCTCCTTCCTCGACTACGTCCGCGGTGACGCCGGCCGGCGGGCACTGACCACGGCCGGTTTCCGCACCCCTGCCGAGCTCGACGGCCAGGACGACCCGGGCGGCCTCGCCTCGACACTCAGCGTCGTCGACGGGGTCCGGGCCACCCCGCCGAAGCTGGCCAGCACGGATGCCTCGGACACCGTCCTGGGCACTGCCCGCCGTTTCTTCCGGCATGCCCGTCAGCGCGCGGCCACCCTGGTCGCCCTCGACACCTCCGGGTCCATGGCGCTGGGGACCTCGGGGTCCATGGCGCTGGGGCGCATCGACGATCCCGGCCGGACCCGGCTGCGGACGGCGGCCGACATCATCCAGAACGGCCTCGCCCTGTTCGACGGGGACAACCAGGCCGAGCTCTGGCAGTTCTCCGGCGAGCTGCCCGGCGGGCACCGTGTCCTCGCACCGATGGCCCCGCTCGACTCCCCGGGACGTGTCGGCACGCACCGCGACGACCTGACCGCCGCCCCCGGCTCGCTGCGCCCCTCCGGGGTGACGGACCTCTACTCGACGATCGTCACGGCGGTCCGCGACCGCACCCAGCACCACGTCGCCGGACGGCTCAACGAGGTCATCGTGCTCACGGACGGCGACGCCACCGACGCCGACGCGGGCACAGCCGCGGGCGGCGACCGGCGCCGCACCGTGGCGACCAACGAACCGACTCTCGACCAGGCGGTCGCCTCGATCCGGGGGGCGTTCGATCCGCGCCACCCCGTCCAGCTCATCATCATCGCCTGCGACCCGGCCGCGGACATGACCTCACTGCAGCGGCTGGCCGACGCCGGCGGCGGCCGTGCCTACCGCGCCCCCGACGCGAACGCCCTGTTCGGCATCTACGTCGACACCCTCACCCAGACCACCAGCTGACCGCCGACCCACCAACCCCGTCGACGTGTCGACGACCCCCCCGTCAGACGACCCCCCCCCGTCATCCGACAGGGCCGCACGCCGCGGCCCGTCATCCCGCCGCGGAACCCGCTCAGACCGGGACACCCGCGGCGCGGCGGCGGCCCGCGCGCGTCCGGCGCGGGTCCGGGCTGACCGCGTCCGGGAAGCGGCGCAGGTACTCGCGCTCCAGCTCCAGCATGCGGGCGGTGTGCGTCTCGAACGCGTCCTCGCTGCCGCCGATGAAGGCGTCGTGCCGGGTGCGGTGCAGGTGGCGGAGCTCCCGGACGAGGTCAGCGTCACTCAGCTTCGGTGCGGGGATGCCCGCCGGTCGATACGTCATGCCAGAGGTCTACCCGTGATGGGTGCGCCGGGCACGGTGCCGACAGGCCGGATCCTCACAGCGGAGGTGGTATCGGTGTGGGATCCGGACCGGGACCGGGCGGCACGGGATCCGGACCGGGACCGGGCGGCACCGGATCGGGGCCCGGGGCCGGCGGCACGGGATCGGGATCGGGACCGGGCGGCACCGGATCGGGGCCTGGCCCCGGCGGTACCGGGTCGGGTGGCATCGGCGCGGGGCCCGGACCGGGCGGCGGAAGCACCGCGACGACGGGGTTCGGCTGCTCCCGGGGGGTGGGAACGGCGTTGCGGCAGATGGTCTCCATGGGGTGGAACTGCCCGTCCGGCGGGCGTCGCACACCGGACGCGACCGGATCGGTCGCGGGGGGTGGCCGACACCGTGATCGATCACTACCGTTGCGAGCTATGACCGGGTTGGCCGGAACCGCGGGGCCACCCCGGGCCGTCGTCCAGCGCACCGAGCAGCGGATGGCCCGCATGATCGGCTACGCGCGGGCCGCCTGCGCGGCGTTCGTGCTCATCCCGCTGTTCGGCTGGACGCGGCTGCGGTATCCGGGGATCGCCGCCGGTGTGGCCGCGGGGGCGATCGGCGAGGCCGCCTGGTTCGTCTGGCGGGTCTGGCCGGGCAACCGGCTGTCCCGGCGGCTGGTACTCACGGACGTGGCGTTCTGCGTGGCGCTGATGCTCGTCGGCTCCCGCGCCGCCCGACCCCACGACCGCAACAAGATCATGACGGAGCTGGTGCCGTTCAGCCTGGTGTCACCGGCCGGCGTCGGCTTCGCGCTGGGCCTCGGCGTCGCCGGGATCGCCGCGGTGGTCGTGCTGATGGCCGCCTGGAGCCTCGCCGTGCTGCCGGACGTCACCCTCAAGCTGTGCTCGGACCTGCTGGGCTTCGCACTGTGGTACGTCGTCGCGCTGCTCATCGCCCGCGAGCTGCGCGCGCTGTCCGAGCGGACCGCCCAGGCCCAGGAGGCGGCCGAGGCCGCCTCACGTCTCGCCGTCGAGCAGGAGCGGGAGGCGGAGCGCCTGCGCCAGCGGGAGATCACCCACCGGGAGATCCACGACTACCTGCTGCCGATCGTCGACCACGTGGCCGGCGGCGGCACGCCCAGCCCCGCCCTGATCCGGGAGGCCAGGCGCGGCGCGCAGCGCGCCCGGCGCATCATCATGGACCCTCGCGGCCTGCGGTCCACCCCCCGCGCTCGGCCTGACACGGACGACGCGAGCCGACCCGACGCGAGCAGACCCGACGCGGGCCGACTCGACGCGGGCCGACCCGACGCGAGCACGACCGACGCGAGCGCAACCGCGGGCAGACCCCACTCGGACGGCACCTCCGCGGGCAGACTCGACGCTGGAGCGACCGCGGGCGGGCTCGGCGCCGACGGAGCCCACGCGGACAGGTTCGAGACGCACCGGGTCCACCCGGTCAGGCTCGACGCGTACGGAGTCATCGCGGTCGGCTTCGACGCGGACGGACTCGACGCGGACGGACTTGCCGGAAGCCAGGCCAGCACGGACACCCTTCGCGCGGCCCGGGCTCGCGCGGACAGGCTCGCCGCGGACACGGTCGAGGACGGCGGGCTTGAGGCGATGATGTCCGCGGTCGTCGACATGTTCGCCGACGAGGGACTGCCGCTCGTGCACTTCGTCGCCGTGCGCGACGAGCCGCCGGAGCCGGTCCGCGAGGCGGTGGTCGCGGCGACCCGCGAGGCGCTGCGCAACGTCGTCCGCCACGCCGGCCCGGTCGAGGAGGTCAGCCTGTTCGTCGAGGGCGACGCGGACGGGGTCCTCGTCGTGGTGCGTGACCGCGGCGTCGGATTCGACCCGGCGACCGTGCGGCCCGGTGGCGGCCTCGCCGGCAGCTATCCGGCGATCCTGCGCCACGGCGGCCGGGCGGAGGTGCACGCCCGGCCCGGCGGCGGCGTCCGGGTGACACTGCGCTGGCCGGCACCACCGGACGCGGAGCGGGGCGCACGGTGAGCGGGGGATGGGAATGACCGGACAGCGGCGGCCGATCTCGGTGGCGATCATCGATGATCATCCGATCGCCACCGAGTCGCTGGCCGCGCGGTTCGCGGGTGCCGGATTCTCGGTGCTGGCGCCCGCGCCGAGCCTGGAGGCGTTCGACCGTGCCGCCAGCCCCGACGTCGTCGTCTGCGATCTGCACCTGCCCGGGGTCTCGGGCGCCGCCGCTGTCACCGATCTGCGCCAAGGCGGTCTGCGGGTGCTGCTGACGTCCGGGGTCGCCACGCCCGACGAGGTTCTCGACGCGATCGCCGCCGGTGCCCACGGCTTCGTCGACAAGACCGCGCCCGCCCACCAGTTCGTCGCCGCGGTGACGGCCGTGGCCGCCGACGGCCATCATGTCTCCGCCCGGCTGGCCGGCTACCTGCTGCGCGACGCGGAGCGCCGGCCGCTGTCCCGCGACGAGATCGACGGCGGTGCCCGCGATCTGCTGCGCGGACTCGCCCAGGGCGACCTGCTCGACGAACTGTGCGCCGAGCAGGGCCTCACCGCCCCGGACGCGAACCTGCGGCTCGTCCGGATCTTCGACGCCGCCCGGCGCCGGCGCCGCCTGCACCGCCCGTCCCCGCGGGAGGCCGAGGTCATGGTGCTCGTCGGCTGTCGCGGGCTGTCCCACCGGGAGGCGGCCCGCGCGATGAACGTGAAGGTCAGCGTCGTCGCCGACTACCTGCGCACGGTGCGGGCGAAGTACCTCGCGAGCCATCCCGACGCCCCGCCGACGATCCCGCCCAGCACCGCCGCCGCCCTCTGGGCCCGCGAACTCGGCTTCGACTGACCCGCGCGCGAAGTTGTGATCTTCGCGGCCGTCCTCGCGCGGCAGGTCGTGGCAGCGTTGCGGCAGGCTCACGACAGTTTGTGTCGCGAACGGGGGGATAAACCGGACACGACACGCGGTGTTCGCGACACGATGCCTCCGTCTCCCGCGCACGCTTCCCACCCACGGGAAGTCCGCCGCGGACCCTCCCCGCACCGCCCGTGAATCAGGCGGCGAGCCCCTCGTTTTCGTGGGATTGCCGGCGGCGCCCGGCGCCCACACCCTCGTCGGGATGGGTACCGGCAGGTCGGACGGCGAGCAGACGCGAGCCGGCCGACTGCGTGCGGCCTTCCTCGCCTCCTTCCTCACCGCCGAGACCCTGTCCGCCGACACCCCGTCCACCGGGGCCCCGCCCGCCGAGGCCCTGTTCACCGACACCCCGTCCGGCACCGCGGCCATCGACAGGGCCGGTGTCGAGACCGAGGCGCTGCCCGTCGCGGGGCTGACGCTGATCCGGTCGCCAGGTCTCGACCTGCCCGGCCCGTTCGACCGGGGCACAGCCGACGCCGCGATGCTGCACGGACGGGCCGTCTGGCTGGGCGAGCCGGACGCCGTGCTGTACCGCGTGGACGACGAGCGCTGGCTGCTGCCCACCCCGCGCCGGGCCAGGGAGCTGGCCCGCGACCCGCCGGCCGCACCGTCCGGGGAGGCGCTGGCGGGCACGGCCGTGCGGATCACGCGGCGCGGGCCCGTCGTGGCGCGGCTGCGGATGGTCCCCGGGGAGGGCGCGGCGCTGCCTGTCGACCTCGTTGCCCGGCTCGACCTGCTGGTCCGCGCCCGGGTCGACGACCTGGCCGGCGTCGTGGCCGACCAGAGCAGGCCGTGGTGGCGACCGAGCCGACCGAGATGACGCCAGGGCGAGGACCAGGTCAGCGGGGCGAGGACCAGGCGGGCGGGGCGAGGACCAGGCCATCCCGGGCGACGACCAGGCGGGACCTGGCCGGCTGGATCCGCCGGAACGGCCAGGGCATCGACGGGGCCGCCACCGGCGGAATCCCCTGAAGATTCGGGGATGGTTTCGCCGCCGGGGATCCCGCAGGATGAGTTCAGGGATCACGCCGGTGCGGACGGGCCGGGGCGCCTGGCTGGGGGGGCGTAGACGTCGGGGGCCGCATCGGGGGCGCACCGGCGTGGTTCCGCGGGCCGCCGGTCATCGGGGGAGACCGGCGGCCCGGCTTGTCCACGCTCCGTACCAGAATCGCAACCACGGGCCGCGACCGGATACCGACGATCCGTCCCGATCGTGACGGATATAGCGAGGGTGCCGGCAGGGCCGCCGTCGGCGCCGCTACGATCTGCCCACCGGAAACGTGGACAGGGGGTGCCGTGGGCGAGCCGATCCTCGCGATCGACTACGGTACCTGCAGTGCCAGGGCCGCCCTGACGGTCGATGGTCGCATCGAGCCGGTCCGCGAGCCAGCAAGCGGCTCGGCGAGCTGGCCGGCGTCCGTCTTCGTCGATGGTGGCAGTCTGATCGTCGGCACCCTGGCCGAGCGCCGCAAGCGGATCTGGCCGGCCGCCTACCGCGGCGAGATCAAGCGGGACCTGACCCGCGACGGCGCCGTTCCTCTCGACGGTCGCGGCTACCCGGCGCACACCCTCGTCACGGCGACGATCGCCGCGCTGAAGGCCGAGGCGCAGACGCAGCTCGGCGGCGAGGCGCTGTCCCGGGCGGTGATCACCGTCCCGGCCAGCTACGACCCGGCCGGCCCGCTGCGCCGGCTGATGATCGCCGCGGCGGAGGCCGCCGGTTTCGTCGACGTCGACCTGCTCGCGGAACCGGTCGCGGCCGCCTGGTCGCCGCTCGACGGCGCCGCGCCCGAGCCCGGCTCGCTGATGCTCGTCTTCGACCTGGGCGGCGGCACGTTCGAGGGCGCCCTGGTCGCCGCCGGCGCCGACGGCCGGCACGAGATGCTCAGCCACGCCGGCCTGCACGACTGCGGCGGCCGGGACCTCGACCAGATCCTGTTCGACGAGATCCTCGGCCTGTACGGCCCGGGGCTGGAGCCGCTGCTCAACCCGCCGCCGATCGGCGAGATGTACCAGACGACGGCGAGCCGCACACGCCACGAGCTGCTCGACTTCGCCCGCGCGGTCAAGCACCAGCTCAGCGACATCCCGATCGTGGAGGACGTGTTCAGCCCGGCGGGCCTGCTGGTGAGCATGCAGCGCGACCGGTTCACCCAGCTCGCCTCGCCCACCCTGGCCCGCACCATGGCCTGCTGCCAGCATCTGCTGGAGGTCGCCGGCTACAGCCAGGACAAGCTCGGCGGGGTGCTGCTCGTCGGCGGCAGCTCACGGATGCCGCTGGTCACCGACGTCCTGACCGGGCGGCTCGGCGTCGGCACCGACTGGCCGGCGCAGCAGATCTTCACCCCGGTCGACCCGGAGCTCGCCGTCGTCCTCGGTGCCGCGGCGTGGGCGTCGTCGGTGTCGACCCGGCGGACCACCGCGGCGCGGCCGAACCCGGTGCTGCAGCCCGCCCGCTGGGACATCCCGGGCGAGCGGGCGACGATGGTCCGCTGGCTCGTCGAGCCGGGCGAGCGTTTCGACGCCGGCGCCGTGCTGGCCCGCGTCCGGCTCACCGACGGCTCCCTGTTCGACCTGGCGATGGACGCCCCCGGCAGCCTCATCCACACCCACGCCGCCCCGGGCACCGCCGTGCGTGACGCCGACTGGCTGGCCACGACCCTGCCCAGCGGTCCGGCCCCGCTCGGCGCCGCGGGCGCGGGCGGCGGTTCGGCGAGCGGCGCGGACCTGCGCGGCTTCGAGCGCAGCAGCCGCGCCTCGCTGCGCGTCGAGGTCACGCCCCGAGCCACCCTCAAGGGCCACGAGCGCGACGTCACCTCGGCGGCGTTCTCCCCCGACGGCAAGCTGCTCGCCACGACCAGCAAGGACGGCACCCGCCTCTGGGACGTGGCCACCGGCCGCACCGCGCTGACCCTCACCGGCCGCAAGAGCCTGGTCGTGCACGACTGCGCCTTCTCCCCTGACGGCGACCTGCTCGCCACCACCGGCAGCGACAAGACCGCCCGCCTCTGGGATGTCGGCACCGGCCGGCAGACCGTCACCCTCACCGGCCATCGCGGCCCGGTCTACGGCTGCGCTTTCTCCCCCGACGGCAGCCTCGTCGCGACCACCGGCACCGACCGCACGGTCCGGCTCTGGGGGGCGATGTCCGGCAAGAACATCGCCACCCTGCAGGGCCATCGCGGCACCGTCTACGGCTGCGCCTTCTCCCCCGACGGCCGGCTGCTGGTCTCCGCCGGCGCCGAGAGCACACTGCTCTGGGACGTCTCCGTCGGAGAGATCATCATGAGCCTGCCCGGCCACACGAACTTCACCGGCGGCTGTGCCTTCTCCCCCGACGGCGCCCTGCTCGCCACCGCCGGCAACGAGGGCACCCGCCTGACCGACGCCGCCAGCGGCACGACGGTCGCCACCCTGCCCGGCTCCGCCCAGAGCTGCGCCTTCTCCCCCGACGGCCAGCTGCTCGCCACCGCCAGCACCGACGACACCGCCCAGCTCTGGGACGTCGCCACCGGCTCCGCGATCGCCACCCTCACCGGCCACAGCAGCACCGTCATGAGCTGCGCGTTCGCCCCCTTCGGCCTGCTGCTCGCCACCACCGGCACCGACATGACCGCCCGCCTCTGGGACATCATCTACACGCCGTAGCGAGCGCCTGGGAAGTCGGCTGCTTGTAGGCGTCCGGGTCGAACCGCGATGCCCGGCCACCCCGCGAGCCGATCTCCCGCGGTTCTCGACCTGGTCGGCCCGCACAGGACATCGCTGTGGCGGATCCCGCGCCGACGAAGGCAGGCACAGTTCGCCTGTACGCCTTGTCCGCAAGCATGTGGTCCCCGCCCGATCACGCCCGACCAGCCCGTCTCGGCCCGCCCCGTCCACCGGCGGGGAGCCCGCCGGACCCGACTCTGATCATTGACGGTGGAGGTTGGGAAGCGGGCGGCTGTAGGGGTTTCGGCGGCGTCGGCGGTGGGGGTCGATGTGGGGGGGTGGGATGAAGGACGGCCGCCCGTCGGATTCGAAGATGATCGTCCACTTGTCGTGGTGGACCTGCCGATGGTGCTGTCCGCAGAGCAGGACCATGCTCGACAGTGCGGTGACTCCGTCGTTCTCCCACTCCGGCGCGTGGTGGCATTCACACCAGCTGGGTGGGCGGTCGCAGGACGGGAACGCGCATCCGCGGTCGCGGGCGACGAGGGCGCGGCGAATGGCGGGGGTGGCAGTGCGGCTGGCGCGGCCGACGTCGATGGGGACGCCCTCCGCGTCGAGGATGATCCTCGTGATCTCGGCGTCGCAGGTCAGGCGGCTGAGCACCCCGCGGGGCAGCGGCAGCCCCCACTCCGTGGTGGCCGGGTCGAGGCCGCTGCCCACGAGGGCACTCCAAGGCACCAGCACAGTCAGGTGCGGGCGCACCCCACCGGAGATCGGCACGGCCGCGCCGCTGAGGAGCCGGGTGGCGAGGTCGATGAGGGCGTCGGCCTGGCGGCGCCGGGGGCTGCGGGGGTCGGGGATGCCGTCCGCGGCGGGGCGGGGAGCGGCGAGGCTGTCGAGCGCGGTGCGCAGAAGCGCGGCACCTTCGGCGTCGAGCTCACCGCTGATCAGGGTGGTGCCGTGGGCGGTGTCGGTGAGGCTGAGCCGGCGGACCCCGGCGGGATCAGGGGAGGGGCGATCGTCCTCGTCGCCGCGCCCCAGGCCACCACCGCCACCGGTGGCGCTATCGTCTCCGCCGCTGTGGGATGGGTCGCCGGGCTGGCCGGTGCGGCTGTCGGTGTCGGGATCGTCTCCGCCGGGGGAGGTGTCGACGCGGGTGAGCTGCTCACGGATGCGGGCGGCGAGCTTGACGAGCCGGAAGGGATCGAAGATGGGGGCGTAGTCGAGCAGTGTCTGCTCTGCGGTGGCGCGTTCGGTCTCAGTGACGTCGCGGGGAAGAGCCTTCATGGCGTCCCGGATGACGTAGGCGTGTTCGACGGTGATCGCCCCGCGGGCGAGGGCCTCGCCGGTGGCCCCGCAGGCACCGTCGTGGATCGCCAGGGCCAGGTCGACCTGACGGCGGGACTCCCGGGTGGTCAGCGCGAGGCGGTCCCGCAACAGGCTGGCGACGTCGAGGGCGCCGAGGCGGCCGGCCAGGCCACGGACCTGAGCCTCGACGATGAGTCGGCCGCGCAGCGCCGCCGTGCGGCCTCCCAGCCGGCCGGTGCTCTCGAGGAGGGTGTCGAGTTCTCCGTCGGAGAGCTGCCAGGGCTCGTCGGACAGCAGCGCGTCGACGAGTTCGCTGAGCATCGCGAACCTGCCGGGCATCCCGCCAGCGGCGCCGTCCGAGGTCGGGGCGTAGCCGACGGAGGTGGACGGAGAGGAGGCGGCGGCCATGAGCGGATCGCCGGCCGTGGGAGCGGAGGGCTCACCGACCGTGGCCATCGGGGCCGGACCGGAGTCAGGCGGCTCTGGTGGTGGGTCGGGGTCGGGCGGATGGGTTACGGGGCAGGTACTCTCGCTGAGCCGGGTGTCGATGACCATGGACCAACCGTAGATCGGGCAGCCCGGACTGTCGAACAAGTGTTTGAATCTGTGGACAGCTGGAACACGGCGGCCCGGCTGTGGATAAAGCGCGCAGCGGGCCGTGGCGGGCGTCAATGGGTTGATCACCTAGAAGGTGCGAGGACTCGACGCAGGCCCGGGCGCATGGGGAAAGGACCCGGTCGCCGCGGGTCGGGTCGGCCGCGAACCCAACCCAGCCCAGCCCGACCTCGGGCTTGCGGACAAGGCATACAGCTCGAAGGCGAACCGTGGCTGTCCGCGTCGGCGTGAAGACACGGCTGCGCCTGCTTCTCGGTGACGCTGGCCTGCTGCCCGAGCAGACGCAGTGGCCGGTGCGTGATCCGCGCAGCGGCCGGCTGGTGGCCCGCGTCGACTTCGCCTGGCCGGGCGCGCGCCTAGCTGTCGAGGCGGACGGGGTCGGCCCCCTTGGCCTGCCGGCGGCCCCGCATCGCGACCGCGCCCGTCAGAACGACCTGGTCCGCCTCGGCTGGAACCTCCTGCGTTTCACCTGGTGGGACGCACTTTCCGCGCCGGCGCGGGGGAAGGCCTCGACGTGCCACTTTCACATGGCTCCCTGTCCGATTCGTCCCGTTGAAACTGGCAGAACCTCCCGTTCCCACGCAACGCCTGCAGCGGACAGGCGCCGGCGGCCGGCTCTGCGGGTGGGAAGCCGGCCATTGGGATCCGCCGCACGATCTCCCGTGCGGCCTACCAGGCCGAGAACCACGGGAGACGCAGCTCGCGAGGGGCCGGACTCCCGGTCCGATCCGGACGACTACAAGCAGCGGCACGCGGTCATGCGCGGGGGAGTTCGCGGGCGAACAGGGCGGTGACCTTGGCGAAGTGGTTCTCGGCGGCGGCCTCGTCGTAGGCGCCGGTGTGGTCGCGGACGGCGAAGCCGTGGCCGGCGGGGACGTCGTCGAGCTCGTAGCGGACGCCGGCCTTCTCGAGCGCGGCGACGAGCATGTCCCGCTGCTCGGGGGTGCAGCTGCGGTCGTTCTCCGCGACGCCGAAGTAGAGGCCGGCGGTGATCGCGCCGGCGCGCAGGTGCGGGCTGGTCGGGGCGTCGGTCGCGATGCCGCCGCCGTGGATCGAGGCGGCGGCGGCGATCCGCTCGGGCAGCTCGCCGGCCATCGTGAACGCCATCAGGCCGCCGCGGCAGTATCCGACGGCGCCGACGCGGTCGGAGCGCAGGTTCCCGGCCTCGGCCAGGACGTCGAGCAGCGCCTCGGTGTCGTGCACGACACCCTCGGGAGACGCCTCGCCGAGCATGGCCATCAGTCGGGCCCGTTCGTCCGGATCACCGAAGACGGTTCCCAGGTCGAAGGAGAGCCGGCCGGACCGGTAGAAGTAGTTCGTCAGCGCGACCGCGTAGCCCTCGGCCGCGAACCGGGCGGCCATCTCCTGCATCACCGGCCGGACTCCGCCGGCGTCCGGGTAGAGGATGACGACCGGCAGCGGCGCCGCCTCGCTGGGTTGGGCGTCGTCCGGGATGTGCAGGTAGACGTCCATGACGCCGTCGGCCGTACGGATCTCGAGTGGAGTGACAGGCACTCGGTTCGCCTCCCGCTGTGTCGGTGTCCCGGCGGCGTGACCAGCCGGGACGGGCCCTTGACAGCAAACAGCATCCTCCAACGCGCCGGTGGAGGCATCGGCGGCGGGCCGCGTGGGCCAGACGGAGCGGGGAGGCGCGGAGCGGGGAGGCGCGGCGCGGGGAGGCGCGGGGCGGGGAGGCGCGGGGCGGGGCGAGCGAGGCGCTAGGCGGAACGGGCCGGTTCGGTAGCGGGGGCGGCGTCCGGCGCGGCGGGGGCGTCGGCCTCGGGCGCGGCGTCCGGCGGCGGGCAGGCGAGGCGGAAGTCGCGCAGCACGGCCTCCGGCGCGACGCCGCAGCCCAGCTCGTAGGTGCCGAGCTGAACGAGCTCCCAGCCGCCCGTGCCCCGGTGCAGCACGCCCTCGGCGCGGTCGACGTCCTCGACCGTCGGGTGCAGCTCGGTGTAGGCCCAGGTCGGGTCGCTGCTCGCGAGCACCGTGCCGGTGACCTCGTACTGGTTCGCCGGGACGGCGGAGGTGTACGGGCTGGCCTTCACCGCCCGCACGATCGCGGCGGCGTCGGCGGCCGACGGGGGGACGGTGTCCGACTCACGAACGGATGTGGCCACGACGGCTCCGCTTCTCGGGGACGCTGTCGTCGTCGAGGACAACGGGGCCGACGAGCCAGGGCAGGCGAACGCGGTTCCCACGGTGACGACTCCCGCGGTGACGAGGGTGACTGCGGGCAGGACCACCCGGCGCGCGACCCGGACGCGGGCGCGGTGACGGGAGGCCTGAGGACGACTGTGTCGAGCCATGCGAAGCACGTACCCAGTTTGGCGGGATGAACCCTCACATGGGAGGCACTTCGGCGGTCACCCTGCCGACAGATCACACTGTGACCCCCGGACTTCCTGCCAGCGTCATCTTCGTGCCACCTATGGTATCCGGCTAGGTCATCTCAGGAGCCGGACACGCCCGTCTCACCGGACACGCTGGCCCCACCGGACACACTGGCCCCACCGGACGCGCTGGCCCCACCGGACGCGGGTGACGCGGCGGGCGCGGGAAGCCTGCCGAGGTCCCCGATGGTCGCCGTCACGGTGTATGAGGCCCAGTCCGCGGCGGTCTGGCGGCCGAACAGGACCTCCCGGCGCCGGGCCGTCCCGCTGAAGCCGCACCACCGAGATTCCATGATCATCAATGGCGGTGGCGTCGACCCGAACACCGAGGATGGGGCGGACTTCCCGTAGCGGGGAAGCGCCTACGGGGTCAGCGGCACCGTGTCGCGAACCCCGCCTGTCGCGTCCAGTTTGTCACCCTGTTCGCGACACGGGCCGCCGTGAAGGTGTCAGAACGCTGCCACGACCCGCCACCGCGACAGAGCGACAGAGCGACACGAAGATCACAACTCGAGACGCCGCGGTTCTAGGCGTCGGAGGTACGCAGGGCGGCGACGCTGGCGGCCGCGAGCCACACCGGCCCGAGCAGCCCGGCCGAGTAGGGCAGGCCGACGGCGAGGGTGGCGCCAATCGAGACGGTGGCGAGCACCGCGCTGACGACACCGAACCACCGCGGCAGCACCCTGGTCCGCAGCGCCAGCACGGCGGCGCAGGCCGCCGCGGCGATCACTCCCCACCAGGCGGCGTACTGCATCTGGCTGACCACCAGGCCGAGGACCTCGACGTCCGTCCTGGTGTAGAAGCTCGCGTCGATGCCACCCGGGATGCCACCGGCGAGGGCGTGCTTGAGACCGAAGCTGAACATCAGGCAGCCGAGCGCCGCGGTGAACGCCATCCGCATCGCGGTCACGGCGATGCTGTCAGGAGCGCGCCGCGCGGCCAGCCGGCCGAATCCCGCCGTGAAGACCAGCAGCGCCAGCACGCTGGCGAAGCCGACGGATGCCCCGATCATGATCGCGTGCCGGTGGTCGGTGGCCTCGGCGATGATCGCGGCGCTGCCCGCCCTGGTCGCCTCCTCGCTTGGATCCCAGCCGAGGACGAACGAGCCGGCCGCGCCGCCGACCGCCGCCACCAGACCAGCCCAGGGCCAGCGGGCCCGCCGAGTGGCGTGGGCACCGCGCCGCCCCCCGGACGCGCCGTCCGGCTCGCCACCGCGCCCGTCCGACCGCTCGTCGAACCGCTTGTCGAACCGCTCGTCGATCCCGTCGTCGACCCTGTCGCCGATCCCTTCGATCTGGTCGTCGAACCGGTCGTCCAACCGGTCGGAGGCCGGCGGGCGGTGGCCGTGCGGTTCGGAGTACCGGCCACGGTCGGCCATGCCCCCGCCGTGCCGGCTGGAGGTACGCAGAGAGTCCATGATGATGTTCCTCGTTCTCGTGATGGTGGCCCCCGGTCGGCGGCGTCAGTAACGATGCGTGTCGAGGGACGAGTCCGGCGACGGTGGCAACCTGCGCGTTCGAGGGGATGCCACCACCACCGACCGGACGGATGGTGGCCGTCTGTGCACGGCTCGACGATCGGGGTGGAATCGGGCCATGGAAGACGCCGCGATGCCCGCGGGCACGGGCACAGCCGCGGGCACGGGCACGGCCGCGGGCACGGGCACGGCCGCCGGCGCGGCTGCCGGCTCGGGCGCGGAGGCCAGCCCTCCAGCGGACGCCGAGGTGATCCGACTGGTCGCGGCCCAGCGGGTGTTCGACGCGGGCGGCGCGGCCGTGCACGCCCTGCGGGGCGTCAGCCTGGCGGTGCGTCGCGGCGAGTTCGTCGCCGTCATGGGCCCGTCCGGCAGCGGAAAGTCGACGTTGCTGCGGGTCGTCGCGGGGCTTGACCGCCTCGACGCGGGCACGGTGACTCTGGCCGGCACGCCGCTGGCCGACCTGTCGGCGACGGCGCTCGCCCGGCTGCGCCGCCGGCACGTGGGCCTCGTCTTCCAGTTCTTCCACCTGCTGGAAGCCATGACCGTCACCGAGAACGTGCAGCTCGCGGCGCGGCTGTCCGGGCTGTCACGCCGGGCGTCGGTGCAGCGCGCCCGCGAGCTGCTCGACGTGCTCGGCCTGCTGGAACGCGCCGAGGCGAGGCCGGCGGCGCTGTCCGGGGGGCAGCGGCAGCGGCTCGCGATCGCCCGTGCCCTCGCGGGCGACCCGACGGTGCTGCTCGCCGACGAGCCGACGGGCGCCCTCGACTCGGCCGGCGCCGCGGAGATCCTCGAGCTGTTCCACCGCCTGAACGACCGCGGCCAGACGATCCTGCTCGTCACCCATGACCGGCAGGTCGCCGCCGGGGCCCGGCGGATCATCCACCTCCTCGACGGCCAGCTCGACCCGCTCGCCCCGCCGCCGCTCGCCCCGTCCCCGCCCGTCCCGTCACGGCCCGTCCCGTCACGGCCCGCACCATGCCCACCCGTCCCGCCGCGGGCAGTGGGATGAGGCGGCTGCGGCGGCGCGCGGAGTGGATCCTGCTCGCGGGGGCCGACCTGGTCTGCGTCGGTCTGCTGGCGGTCGGCGCTCTGGTGGTGGCCGTGCTGGTGCTCGGGCAGACGCCGCGCGGTCAGACGGCCCGGATGGTCGGTCCGCTGCTGGTCGGCGCGGCGGCGGCGGTGCTCGCGGCGGCACCGGCGCGCCGGGCGCTGCGGGCGGCGGTGCACCGGGCGCTGCGCCGTCCCGGCCTGCCCGCGGACGATGCGCTGCGGACGTTCGGCGAGCAGGCCAGCCGGGGTGTTCCGTTGGCCACGGCGCTGGCAGATCTCGGCGACGGGCTGCGCCGGCAGCTCGCCCTGCGCCGGGTGGAGATCTGGACCGGCGCGCAGGGCCGGCTGACGGCGGCCGTCGGCGTCCATCCGCCCGCGCCGACGACGCTGACGCTCCTGCCGGCCGAACTCGACGCGCTGGCCCGCACCCGGGTGGCCGGCCCCGGCTGGCTCGGCCTGTGGACTCCCCGGCTCCTCGCCGAACCGGCCGCCGGGGAGCGTCCTCTCGACGAGCCGCGCCGCTGGGCGTCGCACGACCGCGAGGTGCGGATCGTGCCAGCGCGGGCGGGCGGCGTGGTGCTGGGTCTGGTCGTCGTCGATCGTCCGTCTGGCGCGGCGCCGTTCAGCGAGGCGGAGGACCGGCTGTTCGCCGAGCTCGGCACCCGGCTCGGCACGGTGCTGCACAACCACGAGCTCGACGCCGGCCTGCGCGACGCCCTCGACGAGCTGCGCCAGGCCAACGACGAGCTGCGCGTCTCCCGGGCCCGGCTGGTCGCCGCCGCCGACGCCGAGCGGCGCCGGATCGAACGCGACCTGCACGACGGTGCCCAGCAGTATCTCGTCTCCCTCGCCGTGGGGATCCGGCTCGTGCGCGACCTCGTCGCCGAGGACACCGACGCCGCCGTCGAGCTGCTCGGCGCCCTCGGCGAGCAGATCACCGAGACGATCGGCGAGGTCCGGGACCTGGCGCACGGCATCTACCCGCCGCTGCTGCGCTCCGCCGGCCTCGCCGAGGCACTGCGCGCCGCCGGGCAGCGTTCACCCGTCGGCGTCACCGTGCGGGCAGCCGGGATCGGCCGTTACTCGCCGGAGATCGAGGCGGCGGTGTACTTCTGCTGCCTGGAGGCGCTGCAGAACGCGGCCAAGCACGCCGCCGCGGGCACTGACCGGGCCGTCCAGGTGGTGGTGACGCTCGCCGAACGGCCCGACGCGCTGCAGTTCGGCGTCGCCGACGACGGCGTCGGGCTCGATCCCGACCTGGCCCGCGAGGGCCACGGCATCACCAACATGCGCGACCGCATCGGCGCGATCGGCGGCTCGCTGCACTGGGAACCCCGCGACCTGGCCACACCCGGCGCCGACGCCGGCGCCGGCGCCGACGCCGATGGCGGTGCCGGTGCCGGTGCCCGTGCCGCTGGCGGTGGCGGTGGCGGTGGCGGTGTGGTGGTGCGTGGGCTCGTCCCACTCCCCTCGGTGCCTCGGTGATGGCGTTCCCACGTCGCGGACACCCGACAGGCGGGACGAGGCCTGGCCGGGAACCGCGAGGCGCGGTACCGATAGCCGCGGTCACGCTGGTGGCGCGGGTGGAGCTGCGCCGCCGTCTCGGTGCGCTGCTCGTCCTCGGCGTCCTCACCGGTGTCGTCGCCGGCCTGGTCGGGGGCACCGCCGGCCTGCTGCGGCGCACGGCGACCGCGCCGGCCCGGCTGGAACGGGCCTCGTCGCTGGCGGACCTGCAGGTCTCGTTCGCCCCCGATTCGGCCCTGGCCGGCCGGGTGCTCGCCGCCGTGCCCGGCGTCGTCGTGTCGTCGACGCTCCAGGCGATGGTCGGCCGGGTGGAGGGCCACGCCGCGGACGGTCGTGGCGTCATCTACCTCGGCGCTCTCGGGCCCGCACCCATAGCAGGTCTCACCGGCAGCTCGGCTTCGGGATTGCCGTCCACCTCGACGTTGACCCCGACGCCGCCCGGTTCAGCGCCGGCCCACGCGCCGGTGGTCATCCGCGGCCGGCCGGTTGTCGCCACCGCACCTGACGAGGCGGTGCTGCACGAGCGCACCGCCGCGGCGCTCGGCGTCCGTCCCGGTGACCGGCTGACGCTGCGGATGCTCACCCGTGCGGACTACCTGCGTTTCGACACCGGTATCGGCATCCCACACGGCCCGCTGGTAACCCTCACCGTGACTGGCCTGACCCGAATGGCGGGGCCGGGTGCCACCCAGACCCCGCTGTGGCTGTCGGCGGGGGCCACCACCCGGGTGCGTCCGGTCGGGCTGAGCGTGCGGATGTGGCTGCGGGAGTCGCCGCCGTTCGCCGCGGTGGACCAGGCTCTGGCTGCCGTGGCCGCGTCCCTTCCGCCGGAGCTGGGCGCCGACGAGTTCCCGCCACTGCTGGTGCACCGGCCCGCCACCGAGCCGGACACACGGGTCGCGGCGAGTCGGCAGGTGCTCGTCGCCGGTCTGCTGGTATTCGCCGTGGTGGTCGGGCTGGCCGGGCTGGTCGTCGCCGGTCAGGCTTTCGCCCGCCATCACGCGGCGACCGCGCACGACCAGCACGTCGAGGAGGTGCTGGGCCTGCCGGGAGTTGGCCGGGTCGCCGCCCGGGTGCTCGCCGCCGGCCCCGCGGCGCTGCTCGCCGGGCTGCTCGGCGCGGCGGGCCCCGCGATCGGCGGTCTGCTGGAACCGCTGGGTGCCCTCGCCTCCCTGGAGCCGCATCCCGGCTACGCACCGAGCCTCGCCGCGAGTGCCATCACCGGCCTGGCCGCGACCGCCGCCACCCTGATCCTCACGGCGGCGACCGCCACCCGCGCCAGCCGCCACGGGTTCGACAGCCCATCCTCGGCCGCCAACCCCGCGGGTGCCACGGGTGCCACGGGTGCCGCCAGTGCCGCGGATCCTGTCGCCGCAGCCGGCGCCGCCAGCGCGGCCGGTTCCGTCGCCGACAGCGGCGCCGCGTCGGCGCGCCGTCCGCGGGTGGGGGCGGCGTCGTTCGACGTCTCCGTTCCCCGCACAGCCACCCGCAGGCCGGTGCGTGCGTTGGCCAGCAGGTGCCCGGTCTGGCTGTGGGTGGGCGTCGTGTTCGCTCTGGGCCCGGCCGGCTCGCTGCCAGGCACTCCGGCCACGTCAGCCTCACCGAGCGGACGGGGCGCTCGCCGGCCCGCCCTCGCCGGGGCCGCGCTGGCGGTCACCGGCCTGGTCGCCGCGACCACGATCGCGGGCGGAATCGACCAGCTGGTCGCCAACCCGGAACGCTACGGCTGGCGCGGAGCCGACCTGCAGGTCGTCGACGTCCACCCCGAGGTGGAGGCACGGCTGCGCGCCGATCCGCACGTCGCCGAGGTACGCGTCCTCGCCCAGTCGACGGTCCTCGCCGGCCAGGACTGCGGCACGCCCCGCACCGAACCACGCCACGCCGCCGCTTCCGCCCCGACTGCCGCTTCCGCTCCGACTGCCGCTTCCGCTCCGGATGCGACTCCGAGTTCGGCGTCAGCGTCGACTCCGACTCCGACTCCAGCGACGGCGTTGGCGTCGGCGTCGGCGTCGGCCGCGGCTCGTGCTGGCGGCACGTGCCGCGAGCTCACCGCCTACAGCTTCGATGCCCCAGCCACCGGCCCGGCCGCGCCGAAGCGCGCCGCGGCGAACCGCATCGGATGGACGATGCTCGCCGGCCACGAACCACGCCGCGCCGGTGAGATCGCGCTCGGCCTCCGAACCGCCGATGACCTCGGGCTCGGTGTCGGAGACGTCGTCATCGTGGCTGCCAGGAGCGGCGAGCCACACCGGCTGACCGTCGTAGGCACCGGGATCGGACCTGTCCTCGGCGACGACCGGCTCGGTGACAGCGTGCTGCTGCCGGCCGCAGGGTTCACCGACCTCGCCCGCACCAGCCCCTGGCGCAGCGCCCTTGTCGCGGTGGCGTCCGGAGTATCGACGCGGGCGGCGGCCGCCTCGCTCGGCGATCTGGAGCTCGGCCTGCGCGCGCCACCCGCCGAGGTCGCGAACCTCGCCGGCATCGGACGTCTGCCGCACCTGCTCGGGGCGGCGCTGGCGATGCTCGCGCTGGCCGCCGTCGCCCACGTGGTGCTCGCCGCCGGCCGCGACCGCCGCGAGGAGTTCACGATCCTGCGTGCCCTGGGCTTCTCCTGCGTCCAGACCGCCGCCGTCGCGGTGACGATGTCCTGCGCGCTGGCGTTCCTCGCCGTGCTGCTCGGCATCCCGCTCGGCCTCGGCGTCGGCAGACTCGTCTGGTGGGAGATCGCCACCGCCACCGGCATCGCGACCGATCCGGCCTTCCCGGCCGGGACGCTCACCATCCTCCCCATCGCCGCGCTGGCCGCCAGCGCCCTGCTCGCCCTGGTCGCCCGACGCGCCGATGTCCGTCTCCACACCCTCGCCCCGGGACGCGAGGAGTGAGGAGTGAGGTCAGGCTGACGGCAGGCCGAATCGGTGCCAGAGGCCGCGCAGCTCCGCGGAGCCGAGATCGGCCTTGTGAAGGTACGGACACCCACTGGCGGCGACGGAGGACGGCAGGTCAGCACGGTCGTAGGTCGAACACAGGACGATGACGGCGGCCGGGTCCCTCGCCACGATCCGCGCCGCGGCACCCACCCCGTCCAGCTCTCCCGGCAGGTTGACGTCCATCAGGACAAGATCCGGCGCAAGCTCCCCGGCCGCAGCGACCGCCTCCGCACCAGACGCCGCCTCTCCGACGAGCACGAATCCCGCGGTGCGACGCACCACGGCCGCCGCCGCAAGCCGGAACGGCCGCTGATCGTCGACGACCAGCACTCGCACCTCGGACATGAGCCGAGTCTGTCCCCACCCGTCCGCGCGGCCCAGGGTGCGACCACCTCACTGCGGGGGTGTGGCCACCCTCCCATCGTCACTACCCGCCTTCACTGCCCACCGTCGTGCAGGAACATCAGGACCGCTTTGACCCGCCGGTTGAGATCCGGCTCGTCCGTCAGCCCGAGCTTCGAGAAGATCGCGTTGCTGTGCTTCTCCACCGCCCGTTCGGACAGCACAAGGCTCGCGGCGATGGCGGCGTTGCTCCACCCCTGCGCCATCTGCCCCAGCACCTCACGCTCCCGCGGGGTGAGCCGATCCAGCGCACTGCCACTACGCCGACTCCCCGCCGCGACCAGACCCTCGACCACCGCCGGGTCGATCACCGACTCCCCCGCCGCCACGGCCCGGATCGCCCGCACCAGGTCATCCACGCCAGCGACCCGCTCCTTGAGCAGATACGCCCGCCCGGCCGCACCCCCGTCGAGCAGCGCGATCGCGTACGACGCCTCGGCATGCTGGCTGAGCACCACCACCCCGACCTCGGGCCGCTCCCGCCGCAGCCACGCGGCCACCCGGATGCCCTCATCCGTCCGCGACGGCGGCATCCGAATGTCCGTGACCACCACATCCGGCCCGACCCGCTCGACGGCCGCCTCCAACGAGCCCAGATCCGTCGCCGTCTCCACCAGCTCAACCCCATCGGCCCGCCCGATCATGGCCGCCAGCCCCTGCCGCAACAACGCATTGTCCTCAGCCAGCACCACCCGAACAGCCACGAGCCCGACTCTAACTGGTGCGAAAGTCAACTCCCCGTCTTTGACCCTGGCTCAGGGAGGCGCAGCCGAAAAGCAGTCGATCGGCCGCCAGCCCCGCGCTGCGGCTCCCGCAACCATCACCACCGAGAGTCGCTACATAGAGCGAAGCAACCCACTCCCCTCGGTCACCACTGGAACACGCTACGCAGCAAGGAGTATCGCCGGATGACTACTGCCCTCGCCCCGCTCCTCATCAACATCCCTGCCAGAGCGCCCCGACAGCTCCTCTCTAACCCCTACTGATCTTCCAGAACGGGCCAGCTACCTGCACCTTTGTGTACAGCACGAACTGAGTGCTACACATGTTCTTCTCAAAGTCACTCAGTCGCCTGGGCACTGCACCCATGGAGATCAGTAGACGCGCGAAGGATGCGGCGGGCCGCACCAAGGGTGTCTCACAGAGAGTAGCGCCAGGGACTAGTCGGGGGAAGGTCAAAGTGGCAGACGAAGAGCCTAGATTCACTAAGGAGAGCATCGATGTCACTCCGCACCCCCGCCTTTTGGCTGTCCTCGGTGACATCGAGTTTGCACCCTGGCAATGCCTGGCCGAGCTGATCGACAACGCATTCGATGACTTCCTCACCAGGGCACCGAAAGACGCCCCGCCGCGAGTCGCCATAAGCCTCCCCAGTCGAACCTCAGACCATCGGGATGCCCAGGTTTGGATAAACGACAACGGCCGCGGCATGAGCATGGAACACCTAACCAAGGCACTATCCGCCGGGTGGTCGAGTAACGCACGCTATGGGAAACTGGGTCTGTTTGGCATGGGCTTCAACATTGCCACGGCACGACTCGGCCATACAACCACAGTACGAACAACCCGCGCAGGGGACCCCGAATGGATAAGTGTCACCCTCGATCTTCGCGGAATGGCGACAAAAGGAAACTTCATCGTACCAGCTATCCGCGAGCCGAAAGACGATCCTAGCGAGCATGGTACGCAAGTAATTGTTAGCGACCTACGACAGGATCAACACGAGCTACTCTCCCGCCGGCAGTCGAAGATTCGAGAGGTCCTGGGAGATATCTACTCGTACCTCCTGCGCCAGCGAGGGTTCTCGCTACTCGTCGATGGGAAAGCCGTTCAGCCGCTGCTGCCGTGCATCTGGGAGAAACACCGGTATGTAGTCCACGGTGGGCAACGATATCCAGCATATATCGAGATCGACAAAGAGCTCACACCCCTCAACGCTTGCCACTCATGCGGACGCTGGCAAGACCTAAGTACATCCGAATGCGAGGAATGTGGCAGCGCCGACCTCGAAGAGCGACAGCGGCGAATAGTTGGATGGCTCGGCATTCAACGCTACTCCCACAGGTCCGACTTCGGAATCGACTTTCTGCGCAACGGAAGAAAAATTCTATTTAGAGATCTCCGACTATTTTCCTGGGAAGATCCAAATGAGCCGGGAGCGCGCCCCGAGGCCGAGTATCCCATCGAAGTCCCTCCCGAAGGACGGATAGTCGGCGAGATCCATATCGACCATGTTCGCGTAAACTATCAAAAAAATGCATTCGAATATAATACAGTCGACTGGAAGCACGTCGTCCGCTTCCTGCGAGGCGAAGGCCCGCTGCGTCCGAAAATTGCACGCGCAGCCGGGTACCCGAGCAACGAATCCCCCATTGGGCGATTGTTCACCGGATACCGACGCATCGATCCGGGGTTGAAATGGCTGGTTCCCGGCGACGGATCACACGCAATCCATGAAAAGGCCAAGGAGTGGGGAAAGCTCTTCCGCAGGGGCGACGCCGAATACCAAGATGATCACATCTGGTACGAGGCTGCCAAGCAGCATGACAGACCGAAAGTAGTAGTGCCAACCGACACAGCCAACCCGGCGCCCAACCAGCACGTAGACGTTCGCACGCGTCTAGATATTCCCGATGCCGGCCAATCGAGCCCTGATAATGCCAATTCGGCGCCACCTCGAGAGACCGAAGATGAAAAGCAGCTCCGATACAGGAAAGCCGGCGAAATACTTCTAGACATCTCAGGCGAGTACTCACTGCCAGGGTTCGGAACCGCCCTGAGGGTCACCGTATATGGGCTCAATGGTATTGAGATAATTGATACTCGCGCCGAGCATGTCCCGGTCTATGTGCAGCAGCAACGAGGCTCAGAGGTACACGTCTTCGTCGATTTTGACCACAAGCTATTCACTGACTTTGGCGGGGATCCGCGAGAGTACGCTGTACTAGGAATTGCCGAGCACATCCGGGATCGACGAGGAAGCCATCAATCGCTGAGCTCCGTCATCGCGGAGCTCAAAGAAAGATGCCTACCTGATCAGAGACTCACCCCGGCGGCTCTCGGAATCGCCTCACAGGAGCTGTTGTACCGTATCCGATGGGCGATGAAGCGCGTAGTCGCTGGAAATTCCGAAGGATACTGGGCATACGTGGCCGAGGCCGAGCAGGCAGCAGCCGAACAGCGCTTCGCTCGTGAGGGCCTAGATGTCGACTGGCATCAAGCCCGCGAAAATGGCGAGTGGATACAATACGCATCCTCCGCTGCGATGTCACGCCTAATTCAGCAACGTCCTGCCGATTTTCTGGATGGCAAGGTCTTCCGCGCACCCTATGCAACCTTCAACGATAGCCACGCGCGGGCCCTCACGGTAAATCGGCTTATAGGGTACCTGAACGACGCCGGTCAACTCGCGGAACATCAGACCCGGCGGCGCCCAGATGAGCTAAACCGTGGCCGTCTGAGCTGCCGCCTCCTAGAGACAGAACTGGTCGAGCGCCCAGAGGGTACAGGGTGACCATCTCCTTCGTCGACCCGGTGCACCTGATTCTCGGTGGCGAGCGCCGCTTCCCAATCCAGGTGGAACGTCTGCTGGGTATTCTGGGCTACACCGATGTCATCAATATCGATGGCTCGGGAGACATGGGTGGAGATCTCCTCGCAAAAATCGCAGGAACGTCCTGGGTGTTTCAGGCCAAATGGCAGCGGCAGGGAGCGGTACCCCGCGGAGCCGTCGATGAGCTGTCCAGAGCCATGGATCACTACAGATCAGACCGCGGGGTTGTGGTAACAAATGTAAAGCCAAGCCGCGATGCCGTTGCCCGCGCGCAGGTCCTTGCACGAACAGGCCAGAGAATAGATTTCTGGACCGGCTCTGACCTTGTAGAGCTTTGGCGTACTGCCAGCTATTCTAGCCGGATCCGTCTTCGAAGCTACCAGAGCGAAGCAGTTGCCGCCGTAATTGAAGATCTTGATACTGAAGGTCGCGGGCTTCTCGTGCTAGCGACGGGTCTTGGAAAAACTGTGATCGGCGGTGAGGTTATTTCCCGTCATCTCTCTTTGGACCCTCATGCGAATATTCTTGTTACCGCTCATACGAAGGATCTAGTCTCTCAACTTGAACGGGCACTCTGGCGGCATCTACCCAAAGATGCCAAGACACAGGTGCTAAGCGGAGACGAAAAGCCGAGCGATCTCAGCGGCGTCACTATCGCAACCGTATCAAGCGCACTTAGCGCGGCCCTGGCCGGCTATCGTCCGGCACTCGTCATGATCGATGAAACACACCATGTTGGCGAGGACGGACAGTACGGGCGGCTGCTCGAGGAACTAAAGATGTCCAGCCAGTTCGGCGTGACAGCCACACCCTGGCGAGGCGATAAGTATGACATTGAGAATCATTTCGGCCCCGCTTCTTACAAGTTGGGTATCGGCGACGGGATGCGGCTAGGATACCTCGCCCAAGTCGACTATCGCCTGTTCCTGGACAACATTGATTGGAATATCATCCGAGACGCTTCTCGGCGGTCCTACTCGATGAAGGAGCTCAACTCGAAGCTCTTTCTGCCTCAGCGCGACGAGGCTATTGTGGATGAGCTCAATGCAGCTTGGAAGTCTACCCTGGATCCACGGGCGATAGTCTTTTGTCAGACGAAGGAACATGCGGAACGAATGGCCAGCCTGCTGCGCCGTTCTTCAGATTGGCACAACACTCAAGCGATTCACGACGGCCTGCGGATTCGCGATCGTCAGTTGCGACTGCTCGACTTCCGATCGGGTAAGGTACCGATTCTTACTGCTGTCGATATCCTCAACGAGGGAGTCGACATTCCAGACGTTAACATTATCTGTTTCGCCCGCGTTACTCATAGCCGACGCATCTTTATCCAGCAGCTTGGGCGCGGCCTTCGTCTGCGGGAAGGAAAGCACAAGGTAGTCGCACTCGATTTTGTAAGCGATCTTCGTCGAGTCGCCGCGCTCCTCAACCTACGCAGGCAGACAGCAACAGATGAAATTGAGGTGCTTCCGGATGTTCCACAATCCACGATATCTTTCAGCGACGCGCAGGCGGAGTCTCTGCTCGAGCAGTGGATTTTGGACGCTGCGGATCTAGAGACTGCGAACGATGACGCTCGTCTTCAGTTCCTCGACCCGAGTCTGCCAGCAACATGAGCGTTGCGGATTCGCGGAGAGTACCGAAGGAGCAGATCGCTGCGGTGGTCGTGGCTCTGTACGCAAGAGCCGACAGGCTTGGTTGGACATATCTTCCTCCAGCCTCCCGTACCGCGCTGTATGACGAATGGGTTAGGGATCCAGAGATCGGTGGAGTTCTGGTGAGGTACATGAGCAGCGAAAATGCACGCTCATGGATCAAGGACGGGCCGATGAAGGAGTACGCTCGAGCCAAACTTGGTGCAGGTCGCTACGCGAAGTTCGGCGCGACGCTTTTTGGGCCTAGACCCGAGCAGCTTGTCGGGCATGTACTCGGCGCCACAGCAATCGTAATCGAGGGTAGTATTGGTGTGAAGCCATTTCACTGCCTTGCCAGCCTCAATTCTGCTACGGTATACGTCTGTTGGGATTCTGGACAAAACCTTCGCCATCTGGTGTGGGCATGTATAAACTACCTCGCCGGTAATCCTGACGGGGAATGTTATATTGTCATTCTGGAGTCGCTTGAGTTGCCTACGACTCAGATCGAGAGACTCAGACACTCGCGCATTTCAAAACGCTGCTCTATTGGATTTGGCTACTATCGCATCAATCCAGGCCCTTCGGGGAATGATCCGGTGGTCGCATGAATCGCGATCCCAAGATTAGTTCGCGAATCATGTCCGCGGTAAAGAGCAGCGGGACACGGCCTGAGCTTTCCTTGCGCAGGGAGCTTCATCGCCGGGGCCTTCGATTCCGTGTCTCTAGTTCTCTGACTGGCAAGCCAGACATAGTTTTTGGGCCGTCGAGAGTTGCTTGCTTCGTAGATGGTGATCGATGGCACGGTAACGGCTGGAAAATTCGAGGATTCGCATCCTTCGACGAGGAGTTTCGGCATGCGAACTCCGAATTCTGGAAGGCAAAGATCCGACGGAATATGGAGCGTGATAGGGAAGTCACTGAGGCGCTAGTAGCCGATGGTTGGAACGTGATCCGAATCTGGGCCTCAGACATCGAGCGCGATCTCTCAGGGGCTGCGGACCATGTGGAATCCATTGTGCGGGAACGCCGCGGAGGGAAGAATCAGTGACGCGCTCCCTTACGTCTATCGAATTGTTCGCGGGCGGCGGCGGAATGGCGGTTGGCACCAGCAGGGCGGGCTTTGAACACCTCGCACTTGTTGAATGGTATAGACCCGCAGCGAGCATCCTTCGACACAACGCCGGCGATGAGCTGGGACTGTGGCGCGAGGAAAGCGTACATGAACAGGACGCCAGGATTTGGATCCAGCAGACCGATGTGTCAGCTGGCGAGGTAGATCTTGTCGCCGGCGGGCCCCCATGTCAGCCCTTCTCCTTGGCAGGCGTTCATGCTGGCGATAATGATAACCGAAATATGTTCCCAGCCGCACTCGAGGTAGTTCGCCAACTTCAGCCAAAGCTCGTCATTTTTGAAAATGTTCCCGGATTGACGCGCCCAACGTTCGCGCCGTACTTCTCTTATATAAAAAGTCAGCTGGAGAGACCGACGATTCAGCCAAGAGACGACGAGCTATGGACGGAACACAAGCAACGCATTGAAAGGTCCCGAATTCAGGATTTCGGTTACCATGTCGACCAGCACCTACTTGACGCCGCAGACTTTGGGGTAGCTCAGAATCGGCGTCGGGTTTTTCTCATCGCCGTGCGGAACGACCTCTCGGATTGGGATAGCTGGCCAGCGATTGACGGCAGCCATTCCCGCGATGCACTTCTGTATGACCAGTGGGTGAGCGGTGACTATTGGTCAGAACACGAGCTATCTATGCCAGAGCTTCCCGAGGGGCTGGAATCTAGGGTGCGGGATCTAAAAGAGGCGGGTCGCCCAAGTGGTGGTCGGTGGCGAACCATCCGTGATGCAGTCTCTAGATTTCCGGTACCAGTTGATGGTCAGGAGTCACCTATCGTCTCCAACCATCGGGGTATTCCTGGCGCTCGAGCGTACCCTAAACATTCCGGGAGTCCGTATGACTGGCCCGCAAAGGCTATTAAGGCTGGTGTTCACGGTGTAAGCGGAGGTGAAGCTATGATTCGTTTTGATGATGGCTCGCTTCGCTATCTCACGGTCCGCGAGTCAGCTTGGCTCCAAGGCTTTCCGGACGAGTATGTGTTTCCAGGTGCGCGATCGCGTAGCATGGGGGCAATTGGGAATGCAGTCGCGGTCCCTATGGCAGAAATGTTGGCAGGGACCTTCCGATCTAGGCTCAATCTTTGATTGGCATCCATCGCGGATTGGCCGCTTCGAGTCCCGGCGTACGCTCTTCGTGGAGCTGTAGATTGCTGATGTTGGACGGTAAGGAGTAGGGCGGTCACCCAATCTCCTATGGCGGCTACTCCCAGATCCGCATGGCCGCCGCCAAACGCCTTTTGCGGCGCACACCCGGGCAGGTCGCAACTCCACCAGTCTGGCAGCGCAGGTCCGTGAGTCGCGTTGGCGGAGAGGTTCGGCTATGCGGACGATGTACGCGAGGATTTGCCGCAGGTGGTCCACGTCCCGCAAGGAGATAAGAAGAAAAGCGCCAAAGCCAGTTAGCCCACGCACGAGGTCGTACTCAGCACGTTCAGGAAGCTGGCCGGCGATGGTCGGCCATCGACCCGACCAGGATCTCCAAGAGCAGCTTGCCTTCTTCTGCGGTGGCCAGGGATGGGCGGCCGACCACTCCCGTTGCAGTGTAAGCCGCCATGCCGTGAACCAGGAGATGGGGCCGTGGCCCGCCGCCATCGTCGGCGCCTGCCAGTCGGGCCGGATGGGGGCCCTGCCTGCGACGTCAAGACGCACCCGGGCCGTTCATGGGCATTGAGCAGGTCCGCAGCCTAGCACTGTGTCCAGCCATGTACCATTCGATGAGCGGCGCAGCGTCCCTCCCTGAGCATTGAGCATCTGCCGGATGAGGGCCCATTGCCTGGCAGCGAGCTACCCTTCCCATGCCTGATCATATCCTGACGCCTTGTCCTGGCTGTGCCTGTCGCGCACTATGGCTCCGCCAGCCGAGCCCTCACAGGAAGTTCACAGCTGGGGCTCAGGTGGGGGCTAGGGAGGTGGGGGAGGCTGTCCTGCATGCAACCGGTGCGGGTACTCGTGGTGGATGACGAGAGGACGCTGGCGGAGCTGCTCTCCATGGCGCTGCGCTACGAGGGGTGGGAGGTGCGCAGCGCCGGCGATGGCCGCACCGCGCTGCGGCTCGCGCGCGAGTTTCGGCCGGATGCGGTCGTGCTCGACATCATGCTGCCCGACATGGACGGGCTGGAGGTGCTGCGGCGGCTGCGGGCGGAGAGTCCGGACGTGCCCGTGCTGTTCCTCACCGCCCGTGACGCCGTCGAGGATCGCGTCGCCGGACTGACGGCGGGGGGTGACGACTATGTCACCAAGCCGTTCAGTCTGGAGGAACTGGTCGCGCGGCTGCGCGGGCTGATGCGGCGGGCGGCGCGCAGCGCGGAGACGGCGAACGGGGCCCGGCTCGTCGTCGGCGACCTGACGATGGACGAGGAGAGCCGCGAGGTCGAACGGGACGGCGTGGCGATCCACCTCACCGCGACCGAGTTCGAGCTGCTGCGCTTCTTCATGCGCAACCCTCGCCGTGTCCTCAGTAAGGCACAGATACTCGACCGGGTGTGGAACTACGACTTCGGCGGTCAGGCGAACGTGGTCGAGCTGTACGTCTCCTACCTGCGCAAGAAGATCGACGTCGGCCGTCCACCGATGATCCACACGATGCGCGGCGCCGGCTACGTGCTGCGGCCCGCCGAGCCTGGCCAGCCGGTCGCCGGTCCGCGCCGTGACGCCGCCTCAACCGCCTCGGCAACAGGAGGCTGATCTCCTTGGCCGCCGCCCACCCCGTTGACGCGGCGCGCGCCGGGACCGCCGACACGTCCGGTAGGTCCGGTAGGTCCGGCCGCGGGCAGCGGGCGGGCGGCGGATCATCGGGCCGGCAGTTGGCGCCGTCCCGGTGGTCGTTGCGGACAAGGCTGATCGCCCTGCTCACGGTGCTGCTGGCGACGGTGTCGCTAGCGATCGTGTTCGTCACCGCAGTGGCGCTGCGCGGCGTCCTGGTCAACCAGCTCGACCACAAGCTCGATAACGCGGGGATGCGGTGGCAGCGCGTCACCCGAGCGTTCGGCGACTACCTTCCCGGCCAGGCACCGCCCGAGATCGGCCCCGGCGCTCCCGGCGGTGGACCTGATCCCGGGACGGGTTATGGATACGGCTACGGATACGGGTCAGGCGCGGGCTCCGGCTCAGGCGTCGGTTCAGGACGGCGATCAGACGTGGACCCGGGGTCAGGCGCGGACTCGGGGTCGTCGGGGAGCGTGCAGCCGACCTCCCGGACCAACGCGACGCCCGCGGTCTCCGTCGGAACCCTCTACGGGGTCAGCGAATCCGAGGTCGTCGACCGGTTCTTCACCGGGCCGATGGAGCCGGGCACGCTGGCGGCCGTCATCGACGACACGGGCACCTATGGCAAGGTCCTCGAGTCCCTCGACGGCGCCAAGGCCCTCACCGTCGGTCAGGCCGCCACGATCGCCGGCGTCCCCCTCGACGGCGCCAAGTACACCCGCAGCGTCGGCGCCGACGAGTACCGCCTGGTCGCCGTCACCACAGAGAACGGCCTCACGCTGGTCACCGGGCTGCCGATGAAGCAGGTCAACGCGACGCTGACCAAGATGGCGGTGATCGGCGGCATCGTGGCGCTGGCGGGAGTGGCCGCGGCGGCGATCGCGGGGACGGCGATCGTCCGGGTCACGCTGCGCCCGTTGCGCCGGGTCGCGACGACCGCGGGCCGAGTGGCGGAGATGCCGCTGGACCGCGGCGAGGTGGCACTGTCCGTCCGGGTGCCGGAGGTCGACACGGATCCACGCACCGAGGTGGGCCAGGTCGGCGCGGCGCTCAACCGGATGCTCGGGCACATCGACAACGCCCTCGCCGCCCGGCACGCCAGCGAGACGCGGATGCGGCAGTTCCTCGCCGACGTCAGCCACGAGCTGCGCACCCCGCTCGCCGCGATCAGCGGCTACGCGGAGCTCACCCGCCGCACCCACGAACCCGTCCCGGCGGACGTCACCTACGCGATGAGTCGCGTCGAGTCGGAGAGCGCGCGGATGACGGCGCTGGTCTCCGACCTGCTGCTGCTCGCCCGGCTCGATTCCGGACGGCCGCTGGAACACGAGGCGGTCGACGTCTCCCGGTTGATCGTCCATGCCGTCAGCGACGCGCACGTCGCCGCGCCGGACCACCGGTTCGCCCTCGACCTGCCGGAGGAGCCCGTCACCGTCACCGGCGACGCGGCCCGGCTGCACCAGATCCTCGCGAACCTGCTGGCAAACGCCCGCTCGCACACCCCGCCGGGCACCCAGGTCACCGCCAGCCTCGCCGTGACGGACACCGAGGCCATCATCGCCATCGTGGACGACGGCCCGGGCATCGCCCCCGACCTGCTTCCCCAGGTCTTCGAGCGGTTCGCCCGCGGCGACAGCTCCCGGTCCCGCGCCGCCGGCAGCACCGGCCTTGGTCTCGCGATCGTCGCCGCCGTCGTCGAGGCCCATCACGGCCGAGTCGAGGCCACCAGCCGTCCCGGCCGCACCGCCTTCACCGTCCGCCTTCCCCGCGCCATCCCCTATGGGGCCGCGCCCACCTCGTCGTCTGACGCACCGGCTCTCACCGCCGGCGCGTCATCGGCGGGGCAGCCATCCGATGCCGCGGGAGCGTTCGGCGCGGGCGTCTGACCGAGGAGGCGGCGTAGCTGTCGACCTTCACAGGCAGCGCACAGGTGGAGCACAAGGAGACGAAAGGTCAACGGCCGAGGGTAATCCTCATGTCGCCCATTCTCACCGACCCGGTGCCGCACACCGGGGGTCGTCGCGCCGACGGGCAGCGCCGCAGGATGCCGTGGTCCAGGACTGATCCCGCTCCGCCACCCGAGCATGACGCCCACGACGCCCACGACGCACCCACCGAGGCCGGGCCGGCCGCGACCGACGCGCCGCCCGCCGAACCTCGCGCCACCGGGCGGGCCGCCGACCCCCGGTGGGTGCACCCGGCGCTCGCGGTGCTGCTCATCGGCACCGCGGTGCTGTACCTGTGGGACCTCAGCGCCTCCGGCTGGTCGAACGCCTTCTACGCGGCGGCGGTGCAGGCCGGCTCGGTGAGCTGGAAGGCGTTCTTCTACGGC
The DNA here is from genome assembly GCF_059816245.1 of Frankia sp. RB5. NCBI lineage: Bacteria > Bacillati > Actinomycetota > Actinomycetes > Frankiales > Frankiaceae > Frankia > Frankia sp. RB5. The sequence continues at coordinate 2,343 of NZ_JCBATA010000013.1, read as the reverse complement.
TCCTCAGACGCCGGCAACTCGATCACCGTGGACAAGCCGCCCGCGTCGCTGTGGGTGATGGCGCTCTCGGCGCGGATCTTCGGGTTGAACTCGTGGAGCCTGCTCGTCCCCGAGGCGCTCATGGGCGTCGGCTCGGTGGCGCTGCTGTTCGCGACGGTGCGCCGGGTGCTGTCCGCCCCCGCCGGCCTGATCGCCGGCGCGGTGCTGGCGCTGACCCCGGTGGCGGCGCTGATGTTCCGGTTCGACAACCCGGACGCGCTGCTGGTGCTGCTGCTCGTCGCCGGCGCCTACGCGACGCTGCGGGCGATCGAGTCGGCGAGCACGACGTGGATGGTGCTGGCGGGCGTGTTCGTCAGCTTCGCGTTCCTGACGAAGCTGCTGCAGGCGCTGCTGGTCGTGCCGGTGTTCGCGCTGGTGTATCTGGCGTGCGCGCCGACGACGTTCTGGCGACGGGTACGCCAGACGCTCGCCGGCGGCCTCGGGCTGCTCATCCCCGCCGGGCTGTTCGTCGCGATCGTCGAACTGGTGCCGGCGTCATCACGGCCGTACATCGGCGGGTCGCAGCACAACAGCCTGCTGGAACTCACCCTCGGCTATAACGGCCTCGGCCGGCTCACCGGCAACGAGACGGGCAGCGTCGGCGGCGGAGGCGGCGGGCGCGGCGGCTTCGGGCGGGCGTTGCAGAACGGCGTGACGGGCGGCCTGACCGGCGGCGGCACGGGCACCGGCGGAGGTATCGGCGCCGGAGCCGGCATGGGCGCGGCGGGTGCGGCCGGTGGCACGACCGGGGTACCGAACGGCACCGGCGGCGGTGCCATGAACTTCATAGGCCAGGGCGGGCCGGGCGGCGGCGGACCTGGCGGTCGCGGCGGCGGCATGTGGGGATCCACCGGCTGGACCAGGATGTTCGGCGACGAGGTCGGCGGTCAGATCGCCTGGCTGCTGCCGGCCGCGCTGATCCTGATGGTCGCCGGCCTGTGGATCACCTGGCGGCGGCCGCGCACCGACCGGCTGCGGGCGGCGTTCGCGCTGTGGGGCGGCTGGCTGCTCATCACCGGGATCATCTTCAGCCAGATGAAGGGCATCTTCCACGCCTACTACACGGTCGCCCTCGCCCCCGCGATCGGCGCCCTCGTCGGGATGGGCGCGGTCCTGCTCTGGCGGGAACGTCGCCACCCTGCCGCCGCGCTGGCCGGCGCGGTCACCATCGGCGTGACGACCGCCTGGTCGTACACGCTGCTCAACCGCGCCCCCGACTGGCACCCGTGGATCCGCTACGCCGTGCTGGTCACCGGCATCGTCGCCGCGCTCGGCTTCCTCGCCGGCGTCCGGCTGCCGCGGCGCGCCGCGCTCGGCGTCGCCGCGGTGGCGCTCATCTCCGGCCTGCTCGGCCCCGGCGCCTACGCGGTGGCGACCGCCGGCACCCCGCACACCGGCTCGATCCCCTCGGCGGGGCCCGCGGGCGGCGTCGGCTTCGGTGGCCCGGGCGGCTTCATGCGCCGCGGCAACGGCGGCTTCCCCGGCCTGGGCGGCCAGATGCCGAATGGCGCTCGGCAGGGCACCGGCCAGGGCCAGAACCAGGCGGGCGGCCAGTTCCCCGGCGCAACCGGCGGCGGCCTGGGCTTCCCCGGCCGGGGCTTCCCCGGCGGCCAGGGCTTCCCCGGCGGCCAAGGCTTCCCCGGCGGCACCGGCCAGGGCGGCACGGGCACTGGCCAGCAGGGCGCCGGCGGCCAGACCGGCACGCGCGGCGGCGGCATGGGCGGCCTGCTGGACGCGGCGACGCCGAGTGACGCGATCGTCAAGCTGTTCAAGGAGAACGCGTCGTCCTACACCTGGGTGGCCGCGGCGGTCGGCTCGAACAGCGCCGCCGGTTACCAGCTCGCCACCCGTGAGCCGGTGATGCCGATCGGCGGCTTCAACGGCAGCGACCCGTCGCCGACGCTCGCCCAGTTCAAGCAGTACGTCAGCGAGAAGAAGGTCCACTACTTCATCGGCGGCCGTGGCTTCGGCCGACAGAACGGCGGCAGCAGCGACTCCAGCAGCATCGCGAGCTGGGTCGAGGCGAACTTCACCGCGAAGACCGTCGACGGCGTCACCCTCTACGACCTGACCGCCCCCAAGGCGTCGACGACCAGCACGTCCGCCGACACCACGACGCGCACTGCCTGATCCCGCGGTCGCACCACCGGCCGTGGGGGGGCCCCCCCCGCGCCCCCGCGGGCGGGGCGGGCCCCCCCGCCCACCCCCCCCCCCCCCCCCCCCCCCCCCCCCCCCCCCCCCCCCCCCCCCCCCCCCCGCGGGCCCACGCGACCCACCACCCGCGCCGAGGCAAGGAGCCGGCGC
>NZ_JCBATA010000139.1:0-2491 GCF_059816245.1 Frankia sp. RB5 | reverse complement strand
GGACTTCCACGGAAACGCGCGGTGGAAGGCGTCCGACTTCACGTTCGTCAAGGCGCAGGCGAACGTCGACGGAATGGTGACTCCCTGATCGGGTAGCACCGCCTGGCGTGTCCGGGGTGGATGGCCTCCGGCTTCCACCCCGGACACGTCCTGTCGGGCCCGGGTAAGAGAACTCCGCGGCCATGACCGACGGCGTCGAGCTGTCGTGTGCACCCGACAGCTCGACATGCTGGGGACGGACCGTCGCCCCGTTTCGCCACCCGGTCAGCGTGCCTGCGGGCGTCCCCTTGCGGATCGAGGTGGAGGTCGAGCCGGCAGGCCCGGGCTGGGTCTTCAGCCGCTGGAGGTACGCGCTGGGAGACAGATCCGGGATGAAGGGGATGACCGGCAGGCGTTGTTCTAGCGCCGGTGAGCATGCCGGCGGGCGGCCGGTTCAGAGGCCGAGGAGGCGGCGCAGCCAGTCGATGCGGGCCTCGCGCGCGTTGCGTGAGATCGCCGTGTCGGGTGCGAGCAGGTCGAAGCCGTGGAACCCGCCGGGCCAGACGTGCAGCTCCGCCTGGCCGCCGGCCGCCCAGATCGCGGACGCGTAGGCGACGGCCTCGTCCCGCATCGTCTCCGCCGAGCCGACGTCCAGGAAGGCCGGGGGCAGCCCGGTCAGGTCCGTGGCACGGCCGGCGGCGGCGGCGGGTACGTCCGGGCCGCCGACCCGGTCGCCCAGCAGCGCCGCCCAGCCCTGTCCGTTGGCTTCGCGGTTCCAGATGCCGGGCCCGGACATCTGCAGCGTCGACGGCAGATTGTTGCGGTCGTCGAGCATCGGGCACATCAGCACCTGGCCGATCGGAGCGGGCCCGCCGCGGTCGCGTGCCAGGTGGGCCAGTGACGCGGTCAGGCCGCCGCCGGCGCTGGATCCGGCGATGACGATCCGCTCCGGGTCGCCGCCGAGTTCGGTGGCGTGCTCGAAGACCCAGCGCAGACCTGCGTAGCAGTCCTCGACCGGCTCGGGGTAGGGATGCTCGGGAGCGAGGCGGTACTCCACTGACGTGGCAACGAGACCAAGCCGCGCGCACCACTCGGCCACGACGCTGAACCCCAGCCGGCGGTCACCGACCGTCATCCCACCACCGTGCACGAAGTACACCAACGGCAGCGCGGCGCCGCGTTGCGCGTTCGCCGGCCGGGCCACCAGCATCGTCAGGTCCGGCGCCCCCGCCGGGCCTGGAACCGTGATGTCCCACGACTCGACGGCGCCGCCGGCGGTCAGATCCTCCAGCTGGAGCACCCTGAGGGCGCGGACGCGCCGTTGCGCCATCGTCGTCGGCGAGTTCGACCCCGTACCAAGGGCCGCCAGATTGGCCAAGGCGGCGGCGACCTGCCCGTCGAGCGGCGGCAGTGGGCCGACCCGCTGGCCTTCGGCGGCGACGTCGGTGGTGTGGGACACGCGGTTCTCCTGATCTCTAGATCTCGCGGATCGCCGTGCGCGCCGGGGGCGGACTCAATGGCGCTTTGGCCGGTCGACGCGTGGGCGGGTCAGCCGCCGAGCAGGCGGCGCAGCCAGCCGCGACGGGCGGCAACCGCCGCCCGGGACAGGGCCGCGTCGGGGACGAGGCCGGTGAACCCATGGAACCCACCGGACCAGACATGCAGCTCGGCCCGGCCGCCGGCCTGTTCGGGACGCGATCCCAGACGCCGACTCCGGCCATCTGGGCGGCGGAGACCGGCCTCGCACTCCGCGTCGGACGGTGGGGGGCCCGCCGGCGCGTCGGTTGGCCGGGACGCGTCCGACCATCCGGTCACCGCGCTCGCCGATCCGTCGCCACCACATACCTATGTATGATTTCGGTCACCACAGAAGCGTTATATCCCCACAGTCGGGGCGGGGTCGACCCACGCCCCCGCTCGGGACCAGCCCACCGCACGCACCGACTTGCCGTCGCGGACCGTGCGGCGACAAGCGCGGCCTCCGTCACGCGAGGTGACTCGACTCCAGAAGGTGAACGCGATAGCGTCAGATAATTAAGAACAGCAAGTGGCATTGTCGCCTTGGACTCGCTTTCCGCACACGCGTGTGTGGTCGCAGGTCCGCGCGTTGACCATCTGGTCATGGGATGCGTCGCCGCAGGTCACGGCACCGCGTACGGAAGACGGTCCTAGAGTCGCGCAGGACGGAACGCGGTCCACCGTCCGCGGCGCTCTATGACAGAGAGTAATGGTTGATGGACGTCGGTGTGTACTTCGATATGCGCAACCCGCGCCGGTGGCGCCGGGACCCGGCCGAGCTGTACGGCGCCTTCCCCGAGCTGTGCGAGGAGGCCGAGCGGCTCGGCCTCGACGCCGTCTGGGCCACCGAGCACCACGGCTTCGACAACGACTACCTGCCCGCTCCGCTGACCCTGCTGGCCGCGGCCGCCGCCCGGACCCGCCGAGTGCGGCTCGGCACCGGCATCGTGGTGGCGCCGCTGCACGCGCCGGCGGAGCTCGCCGAGCAGGCGGC
>NZ_JCBATA010000138.1:0-2521 GCF_059816245.1 Frankia sp. RB5 | reverse complement strand
CCAAGCCAACTACGCCACCGCCAACACCTTCCTCGACACCCTCGCCCACCACCGCCACACCCACAACCTCCCCGCCACCAGCCTCGCCTGGGGCTACTGGCAACAAACCAGCACCATGACCGAACAGCTCAACCAGGGCGACGTGGCAAGAATGCAGCGGCAGGGCATCGTGCCGATGTCAGACGAACACGGCCTCGCTCTGTTCGACAGCGTTCTGGCCGCCGGTCGGAATCGGAAAGCGCAGCGCGCGACCTGGGTGACGGCGCAGCTCGACCTGGCCGCGCTACGGGCCCAGGCGACGCGGTCACCGGTGCCCACCGTGCTGCGGGGTCTCGTGCCACCGCCGCCGCGACGCGCCGCGGCGGCCAGGGACGACGCGCACCAGGACTCCCTCGCCCGCCAGCTTGCCCCGCTGACCCCCGCCGAGCGGGAGGCCTCCCTGCTGGAGCTGGTGCGCGGCCAGGTGGCCGACGTGCTCGGACACGCCAGCCCGCTCGCCGTGGAGCCCGACCGGTCGTTCCGGGAGGTCGGATTCGACTCGCTGACCGCGGTCGACCTGCGCAACCGGCTGAACGCCGCGACCGGTCTACGGCTGACGGCCACCCTGGCCTTCGACTACCCGACGCCGGCCGTGCTCGCCCGGCACCTCGGCCAGGAGCTCGGTGGGGCACCGGCGGCGACCGTGACGACCCCGCAGGCCGCCGCCTTCGACAACGAGCCGATCGCGGTGGTGGGGATCGCGTGCCGTTTCCCGGGGGGTATCGCCTCGCCGGAGGATCTGTGGCGGCTGGTCGAGGCCGGCAAGGAAGCCATCGGCGCTTTCCCCACCGACCGGGGCTGGGATCTGGACTCCCTGTTCCATCCCGACCCTGACCATTTCGGCACCTCCTATGCCCGGGCGGGAGGGTTCCTGACCGACGTGGGTGGTTTCGACGCCGAGTTCTTCGGGATCAGCCCGCGCGAGGCGCTCGCGATGGACCCGCAGCAGCGGCTTCTGCTCGAAACCAGCTGGGAGGCCATCGAGCACGCCGGCATCAACCCCGACACGCTCCGCGGAACCCCGACCGGTGTCTTCAGCGGAATGATGTACCACGACTACGCCGCCCGGCTGAACACCACGCCCACGGATCTCGAGGGCTATATCGGCACGGGCAACAGCGGAAGCGTCACCTCCGGTCGGGTGTCGTATGTGTTCGGGTTCGAGGGGCCCGCGGTCACCATCGACACCGCCTGCTCCTCCTCCCTCGTGGCCATCCACCTCGCCGTCCAGTCCCTGCGCTCCGGCGAGAGTTCTCTCGCCCTCGCCAGCGGCGTCACCACCATGGCCAGCCCGGACATGTTCGTCGAGTTCAGCCGCCAGCGCGCCCTGTCGCCCGACGGCCGCTGCCGTTCGTTCTCCGCCGACGCCAACGGCACCGGCTGGTCCGAAGGCGTCGGCGTCCTCCTCCTCGAACGCCTCACCGACGCGGTCGCCAACAACCATCCGATCCACGCCGTCATCCGCGGCACCGCCATCAACCAGGACGGCACGTCCAACGGCCTCACCGCCCCCAACGGCCCCGCCCAACAACGTGTCATCCACGCCGCGCTCACCAACGCCGGCCTCGCCCCGACCGACATCGACGTCATCGAGGCCCACGGCACCGGCACCACCCTCGGCGACCCCATCGAAGCCCACGCCCTGCTCGCCACGTACGGCCAGAACCGCCCCACCGACCAGCCCCTCTGGCTCGGCAGTCTCAAATCCAACATCGGCCACACCCAGGCCGCCGCCGGCATCGCCGGCGCCATCAAAATCATCGAAGCTCTTCGCCACAGCACCCTCCCCGCCACCCTGCACGCCGAGCACCCCACCCCCCACATCGACTGGGACAACGAAAACCTGCACCTCCTCACCACGCCCCAACCCTGGGCACCCCGCGACACCCCCCGCCGCGCCGGCATCTCCTCCTTCGGCATCAGCGGCACCAACGCCCACATCATCCTCGAAGAACCCCCCACCACAACGCCTGCTACCAGAAAGAGGAACGGTCTGGAATCCGGAGAGTCGGAGACCTCGGGAGACCCGGCTCTCGCTGGGGGCGCGGACGCGGATGAAACGGCGGAAGCCGCCGACACACCCTTGTTCTTTCCGTTGTCCGCCCGCACGCCTGATGCCCTACGCGAGCACGCACGGCGTGTTCACCGGCATCTCACCGACAATCCCGATCTGCCGTTGACCGGGGTCAGTAGCACCCTGCGGCAGCGGCACACGTTCGATCACCGAGCGGTCGTTCTCGCCGGCACCCGCACGGGCCTGCTCGAAGGCCTCTCCGCCCTCAGCACACCCAGCGCACCAGGAAGCGCTGGAACTGCTGGAACTGCTGGAACTGCTGGCGTTCTCCACCTCGCCCGCAGCGTCCTGACCACCGGTCATGTTCACCCCGGCAGCGAACAACCCGTGTTCATCTTCCCCGGCCAAGGCTCCCAATGGGCAGGCATGGCCACCCACCTCCTCGCCACCAGCCCCACCTTCACCGAA
>NZ_JCBATA010000137.1:0-2540 GCF_059816245.1 Frankia sp. RB5 | reverse complement strand
TCATCGACGGTGACGATGTCGCGCAGTTCCTGGAGGTGAACATGGCCCCCGGTACAGCGACCCGCTGCCGAGCGCGGCGCCGGGCGCGCTGCCACCGTCGCTGGCCGGCGAGCCCGCGCCCGGGCCCGACGACACCGCGATCGTCCTGCACACCTCCGGCACCACCGGTCTGCCCAAGGCGGTCCACTACCGGCAGCGGCCACTCGCCGCCCGGGTCGACATCTACACCCGGCTGGTCCCGCTCGGGCCGGGTGACGTGTTCGTCCATTTCTCTCTGGAACCCGATCGCCGCGCTGCTGCGACAGTCGACGCCGCCAGCAGGGCTACCCGGACCACGAGATCAGCATCGGAACCAGCGACAACTTCGAAGGGAGCGGCCGTCCGGCGGTCAGCGTCCGTGTGGTGGGAGGCGGGCTCCGCCGTCGAGACGGACGGTGTCCCCGTTCAGGTAGGAGTTCTCGCAGGCGTGCAGGACGAACCGGCCGAACTCCGCAGGGTCGCCCAGGCGGCCCGGGGCCAGCGCCGCCCGGGTGTATGCGTCGAGGATCTGCTGTGGGAGCCCGGTGACCGGCGGCGTCGCGAAGGTGCCGGGGGCGATTGTCACGACGCGGATGCCCAGGCCGCGCAGGTCCCGGGCCGCGGGCAGCGTGAGGCCGGCGACGCCCGCCTTGGCCGCGGCGTAGGCACACTGACCTTCGGTGCCGTCGAAGGCGGCGATGGAGGAGGTGTTGACGATCACACCGCGCTCCCCGCCGTCCAGTGGCGGTGTGCGGGCGATGGCCGCGGCGCCCAGGCGCAGGCAGTTGAAGGTGCCGATCAGGTTGACCTCGATCGTCCGGCGGAACATCGCCAGATCGTGGGCCTGGCCGTCCAGGCCGACCAGCCGCGCGCCGCCCGGCACGAACGCGCAGTTCACCATGATTCGCAACGGGATCTCCCGCGGAGCGCCCACGACCGCCTCGACGGCCTGCGGGTCCGTGATGTCCGCCTGCCAGAAGTGGGCCCGCTCGCCCAGCTCGACGGCCAACCGCTCGCCGCGGTCCACGTCAAGATCGACGATCGTCGTGTCGATGCCGGCAGCGACGAGACAGCGGACCGTGGCCGCGCCGAGCCCGGAGGCCCCGCCTGTCACGACGGCCGAGGAGGTGCTGAGATCCATGCGTCTGCTCCGTTCATGTGGCAGGCCGTTCGGCTGCCCGGCGCGTCACGCGTCGGAGCGGGGCGCGGCGTGGGCTGGCTAGAGCGGTGTCCTGGGTCCGTGGGCGAGGAAGTCGCGCAGTCGTCCGCGGGCGTCCTCGGTGGCGTAGGACTCGCACCACCGGCGCAGCTCCAGCTGGTTCGCCTCGGTGCCCGAGACGCTGTGGCCGGCGTCGATGAGTTCTTTGAACCATGCCTGTGACGGGCCCGCGTAGGGGACGAAGGTCTGGGCGAACGCCAGCGCCCGCGGCACGGTCTCCTGCGCCGGCATCACCTCGTTGACGAGGCCGATGCGCAGCGCCTCGGCAGCGGTGATCGCCTCGCCACCGAGGTACATCCTCTTCGCCATCGCGGGCCCGACCAGGCGTGGCAGCCGGTACACGCCGCCGCCGATGCTCGTGCCGCCCAGGATGATCTCGGGCGTCGCGAGCTTCGCGCGCTGCGACGCGATCCGGTAGTCACAGGCCAGGGCGAGCTCCAGCCCGCCACCGAAGGCGATGCCGCTGATCGCGGCGATCACCATGCACGGTAGTGCGGCGATGGCGTCGAAGGTGACGAGATACTTCTCGCCGAGTTCGCGGACGTAGTCCGGATCGGTGATCTCCCGGACCGCCGCGTCCAGCTCGGCGTCGCTGACATCGGTCCTGTTCTGAAAGCGGGTCCGATACGTCTCGGATATCTCACCGCCGAGTGCGAAGACCTTCGGCCGGCCGGTGATCACCACGGCCCCCGGCGGCGCGGTCCGCAGTTCGTCGGTGACCGCGTTCAGCTCGGCGAACACGGGGCGGGTCAGCGCGTTGACCGGCGGATGGTCGATCGTGATCAACGCGACGCCGTCCGTCCGACGTTCCAGCCGCACCAACGTACCGTGCCCCGCCATACCGCCCCTTCACCCTCGACCCGTAAGCCGCTCATCAACTAAATGATTGCGCTAATCGTCTAACGCGAGTGTTACCTGGGTCAAGACTGCACTGCCGATGCGCGAGCCGATCCACCGTCCGGGTCGCTGCCGCCGGCAGCGCCTTCGACGTGCCGGCGCCGCCGACGCTGTCACTACCAGCGCCCCCTGCGCCAGGGCCAGCGCGATGCCGCGCCCTATGTCCTGACCGGCTCCGGTGACCAGCACGACCTTGCCCGCGAGCCGATCCGTCATCGGGTGTCTCTCGTCAGCTGGGCGGCGGAGGTGGTGGGGGTGGCGGCGGTCGGGTCGATCTGACGCAGCAGTGGCGCGAGGTCCTCGGCGATGGTGCGCACGTTGGCCGCCACCCGTTCGGCAGGCATGCCGGGCAGCGCGGCCCAGAAGTACACGAGGTCGACCGGCGCTCCCGCGCTGAAGTCGCGTA
>NZ_JCBATA010000136.1:0-2638 GCF_059816245.1 Frankia sp. RB5 | reverse complement strand
CCAAGCCAACTACGCCACCGCCAACACCTTCCTCGACACCCTCGCCCACCACCGCCACACCCACAACCTCCCCGCCACCAGCCTCGCCTGGGGCTACTGGCAACAAACCAGCACCATGACCGAACAGATGGGCGAGGTCGACCGGTCTCGGCTGGCTCGGATCGGTGTGGGTGCACTTTCGACCGAGAAGGGGCTGGCGCTCTTCGACGCCGCGCTCGAGCGGAGCGAAGCGCATCTCGTCCCGATGACGCTGGCCGCCGCCGGGACCAGTCCGTCCGCCGCTGTGCCGCCGATCGCGCGCAGCCTGTTCGCGACTCCGGCACGCAAGGCCGATGAGCGGGACGGACCCGCTCCCTCGACGCTGTCGGACCGGCTCGTGGCACTGGCGCCCGCCGATCGCAGGCGGACGGTCCTCGACGCGGTACGGGCCCAGACGGCCCAGATCCTGGGGCATTCCGGGGCTTCGGCGGTTCCCCCTGGCGCGGCGTTCAAGGAGCTGGGTTTCGACTCGCTCACGAGCCTGGAACTGCGCAACCGGCTCGACGGGATCGTCCGGCACCGGCTGCCGGTGACCCTGGTCTTCGACCATCCCACGCCGGAGGCGATCGCCTCCTATCTGCTCGACGAGCTGTTTCCCCAGGACGAGGAGCCCGCCGGTGCTCCGGACAGCACGGACGGCACCAGCGACGCGGAGCTCAGAAGAATCCTGGCGACGATACCGATCGACCGTCTGCGCGCGAGCGGACTAGCGCAGCTCCTCCTTGATGTCACCCAGAGCACCGACGCGCCGGATCAGCCGGAGAGCGCCGAAACCATCGACGAGCTGGATACCGAACGGCTGATTCTCATGGCGTTCGAGGAAACCGACTGAACCCCGATTCTGGCTGGAGTTCGTAGACTATGAGCGAGACATCCACCGAGAAGGTGGTAGCAGCCCTGCGGAAGTCTCTCAAGGAGAACGACCGCCTGCGCCAGCAGAACCGGAAGTTCACCGCGGCCGCACGTGAGCCGATCGCGGTGGTGGGGATCGCGTGCCGTTTCCCGGGGGGTATCGCCTCGCCGGAGGATCTGTGGCGGCTGGTCGAGGCCGGCGGCGAGGCGATCGGTGACTTTCCGACCGACCGGGGCTGGGATCTGGACAGCCTGTTCGACCCCGACCCGGACCATCCCGGCACCTCCTACTCACGCAGCGGCGGGTTCCTCACCGACGTCGGCGGCTTCGACGCCGAGTTCTTCGGCATCAGCCCACGCGAGGCACTCGCCATGGACCCCCAGCAGCGGCTCCTGCTCGAAACCAGCTGGGAAGCCATCGAACACGCCGGGATCAACCCCGACACGCTGCGCGGAACATCCACCGGCGTCTTCAGCGGAATGATGTACCACGACTACGGGACGGGCGACGGGCCGACACCGGAGTCGCTGGAGGGGCACCGCATCACGGGTAGCGCGGGCAGTGTGGCGTCGGGCCGGGTGTCGTATGTGTTCGGGTTCGAGGGGCCGGCGGTCACCATCGACACCGCCTGCTCCTCCTCCCTCGTCGCCGTCCACCTCGCCGTCCAGTCCCTGCGCTCCGGCGAAAGCTCGCTCGCCCTGGCCGGTGGTGTGGCGGTGATGGCCACGCCGGAGACCTTCGTGGAGTTCAGCCGCCAGCGCGGCCTGTCCCCCGACGGCCGCTGCCGTTCGTTCTCCGCCGACGCCAACGGCACCGGCTGGTCCGAAGGCGTCGGCGTCCTCCTCCTCGAACGCCTCACCGACGCGGTCGCCAACAACCACCCCGTCCACGCCGTCATCCGCGGCACCGCCATCAACCAGGACGGCACCTCGAACGGCCTCACCGCGCCCAACGGTCCCTCCCAGCAGCGCGTCATCCGCGCCGCGCTCGCCAACGCCCAGCTGAGCCCCGCCGACGTCGACGCCGTCGAAGCCCACGGCACCGGAACGCCGCTCGGCGACCCCATCGAGGCCCACGCCCTGCTCGCCACCTACGGCCGCAGCCGCCCTGACGACCGGCCGCTCTGGCTTGGCAGTCTCAAGTCCAACATCGGCCATACCCAGGCCGCCGCCGGCGTCGCCGGCATCATCAAAATCATCGGGGCGCTCCACCGCAACGAACTCCCCCGTACCCTGCATGCCGACGAACCCACCCCCCACGTCGACTGGGACAGCGGACGCCTCCGACTCCTCGCCACTCCCCAGCCCTGGGAGCGGCACGAGCGACCTCGCCGTGCCGGTATCTCCTCCTTCGGCATCAGCGGCACCAACGCCCACATCATCCTCGAAGAACCCCCCGCCACCGCTGACGCCACGACGGTGGAAAGCGCCGAACCCGCCGCAACGCAATTCGCGGAGAACGCGGCGAGCACGGAGAACGCGGCGACAGAAGATGAACCAGCACCGTTCTTCTTTCCGCTTTCGGCGCGCACTCCTGACGCGCTACGCGAACACGCCGGCCGCGTTCACCAGCATCTCACCACGCACCCGGACCTGCCGTTGACCGGCGTCAGCCACACTCTGCGGCAGCGGCACGCGTTCGATCACCGAGCGGTCGTTCTCGCCGGCACCCGCACCGGCCTGCTCGAAGGCCTCAGCACCCTCACCACCAGCCCCCCGGAAACCCCAGGAACCCCCCACACCCCCG
>NZ_JCBATA010000135.1:0-2660 GCF_059816245.1 Frankia sp. RB5 | reverse complement strand
GCCCGCGCCGCGCGAACCTGCCCACAGGCCGCGATTTCCATCAGCCGCCGAGGGTGGCTATTCCAGCCATGATCGCATCCGCCGCGGCCGGCAGCGTCGGCTTCGCGGGCTCCGCCACGTTGTCGCCCCCTAGAAACACCGAGACACAGACGATGTCCACCCCGTCGTCCACGAACAGAACCCGTCGCGACCCGCCCGAATAGGTCAGATAACTTACCGCCGGGTAGCCGTCCACACCCGCCGCCGATATTTCGGTGGGGCCAGCGGGGGGCTTTTCGGTGCTGGCGCATCGCCGAGCCGCATCTCCAACCATCGCGAGAAGTTTCGAGGCGGCAGAACCGGTCGTGAACTGAATTATCTCCGTCGTAAATGTTACACCCTCGACATTATATGTCGTAAATGCATGCCCATTCTCGCCCGGAAAGCTGCTCGGTACCGCCGAGAACGCCGAGTCCACATTGGGTGTCAGCGTCGCACAATCAATACCGGACAGTTCTTTCGGCTGGCTCGACTGGGTGCCGAGTGTGTTCCCCGAGTTCTCAATGGAAACGTGGCCCGATTGGCCGCCGGGGGGCATTCCAGGGACGCCTGGAAAATAGAACTCACTGGGGAGCAGGGCTGTGGCGAGCCTCATACCTGTCCACTGGTGGGTGAGCGGGCCGGTCGATACGTCCGATACGGTCAGTGCACGCTCCGTGTCAATGGTGACATTTCCGCGCCGACAGAACTCCACGCGGCCGTCCTGTTCGATCTCGGCAATGCTGTCGGCATTACACTGCCAGCCGTCCACTGTCGCGAAACGGCCCGATCCCTGTTGCTCCTGCGGCGGAGCCGCGCGATACGCGGCCAGCACTCGCTGAGCCTCCGCGCAGGACAGCTCGCCGGAGAGCACGACGAGCTGGAGACCGCCGCCCTCGGGGCTCGTGCCCGCGCCGCCGCAACCCCCGGTCTTCCCGGCGTAGTCCTGGTCCTGGGTTCCGGAGGTTCCGACCGTTCGCTGGAACGGCTTTCCGGTCTGCGTGTCGACCAGCACGAACTCGCGGACAGGGGCAGCCACCGGCTGAACGCTGATCACGTTGTTCTCGGTGAACCCGGACCATCTCGGTCCGGTGTACTCGGCGGTTGAGTAACGGACCGGCGGCGTCAGCGGGTTGCCGCAGAAACACTTGACGACGGGGGTGCCGTGGGCGTCGACCAAAACGGCGGTGCCCGCCTGCAGGATTGCCGGGACGGTGGTGGCGCGACCTTTTTTGAAGCCGTGGTTGGTGACGGCGGTGTCGGCCCGGAGCGTGACCGGAGTCAGCCCTCGCACGTAATCGTCAAGGCCATCCGGCTTGATGCCGAGAACAGCGGCCCAGGCGGCGAGAAGATCCGGGTGATTATGGAGAAAGGTCTTCATCGTCGACGAGTCGCAACGGGCGTTGTCCCGGGTTCCGCCGAACAGCCCCGGGGTACTCGCCGGCCGACTCCCGTGCGCAGCAGGCGGTTTCACCCCCGGAACATCATCTCCAATCGCCGGCATGAACGGATTCGGACCGGGTGTCCGGGTTGGTGCCAGGGCAACGTTGAGCGTTCCCCCGACGGCCGCCCGGCCGTCACCGTGTTCCAGGACAAAGGTGATCGCCGCGGTCGCGACGACGATCACCGCGAGGACGGCCGCGGCGGGAGGTAGCCACCTCCGGCGTCGCGGTCGGTCGGCCGGGCCCGCCCGGCGGGTGTCTCCGGCCATGTCCCCAGCGGAGATCACGTCTGCCCGCACCGTGCCGTCCGACCGGTCCATCCCGCCCGGCGTCACCGGGGACGGCGTTATCAGGGACGGAGCACGACTGTCGTTACTCGCCGCACCCTCGACGACCGGCCCGCCGGGAAACCCCGGCGGGCCGGGAAAGGGCGGTGACTCGGACGACTTCGGCCGCCTGCCGCTCACCGCGTGGCCAAGTCCGGACCGCAGGGCGACGATCGCGTCGGCCTCGCTCAACCCGACCAGGTCGACGTAGCGCCGGTCCTGAAGCAGCCCGCGGGGCCTGCCATCGACGACCCTGACCGGCACGACAGCAGGCAGACCGTCCTCGGTCCGGTTGAACCAGGCCGCCTGCCAGACGCCGCCGCTGCCCTCGTCCGGCGCCACCGAGCTGGGAGACAGGACGAGCACCACCCGGGTCGACTGGCGCAGGGCCGCGTCGATGGCACCGATCGTGCTCGCACCGGGGACGACGTCCCAGCCCTCGAAGAATACCCGCGCCGCCTGGCCGTCGACAGGCATGGTGTCCTCGATCTGCCAGGCGATCCAGCGCGCCCACGCTTCGACCTCCCGGTCAAAGCCGATAAGAAAATCGTAGCCTGGCACCGTTTCGCCCCCGACGTGGTCCACGCGAACAATGTTCCCATATGACCACCGCTGTTCGATCACGGGGACGGTTTTCGCGGGATGACCGGCGCCAGGATCGCCGGAGATTTTGACATACCGCCAGAAGGGACCAGTTTTCGCGGAGCACCTGACGCGGACGGTTAACCGAGATGGGTAAGCGTGCGGGCTCCCGCGACCCACCCGTCGGCTACGGAAGGAGCAGGATGCGGCCGAGGTGGGCGCGGTCCTCGAACATGCGGTGCGCGGCGGCCGGGTCGTCGAGGGGAAGGCGCGCGTGCACCGTCGTGCGCAG
>NZ_JCBATA010000134.1:0-2776 GCF_059816245.1 Frankia sp. RB5 | reverse complement strand
CCACCCGGCCGGGCCTGGCGCGGCCGGGCGGCGCCGGCGGCGGGCGCCCGGCTCGCCGCGTTCGCCATCGTCTCCCCACGGCGGCGCTTCGGCAGCGCCCCACCGCCTCCCGGCAGCCCGCCGGCGTCCGGCGTCCACTCGGTGCCGGGCAGCCCGCCGGCGCTCGCAAGCCGCTCGGAGCGGGGCGGCCCATCGCCGCCCGGTACCCCGCCGACTCCCGGCGTCAGACCGCCGGGCGTCACCGCGTCACGTGACGGAAGCCCGTTGAGGTGCGGCGCCGCGCCCTCACCCGGCGCCGCGCCGGGCCGGGCCGACCTGGCGGCCGCGGTGTGGGGGAGGGGTATCGGGCCGGTCGTGGCCGCGGTCGGCGTGGGACCGGTCGGTGCGCCGGTCGTCGCCGCGGCGCCGTCCGGACCGCTCTCGGGCGCACCGCTGGCCGCCACCATGTCGACGGCGGCCAGCCGGATGGTTCCCTCCGTGCTGGTGCCCGCGTCGGCCGTGTCGGCGTCCGCGGGTATGGGGGTGGTGACGCCGGGCCGGGCCACCGCGAGCAGACGGCGGGGAACCAGCACGACGACGCCCGTGCCGCCGCGGGAGGACGGGCGGAACGACACGGTCAGCCCGTGCTTGCGGGCCAGGACGCCGACGACCGCGAGGCCCAGCCGGGTGCCGGACAGCGTCGTGAGGTCCAGCGGCTGGGCGGAGACGGCGCGCTCGGCGCGGCGCAGCGCCGCCGGTCCCATCACCAGACCGCCGTCCTCGATGGTCACGACGATGCCCGCCTGCACCTCCTCCACGTAGACGTGGACCTCCTCGGAGGGCGGCGAGAAGCTGGTGGCGTTGTCCATCAGTTCGGCGAGGGCGTGCATGACGCCTTCCGCGGCGTAGCCGGCGACGGCGACCGTGCTCGTCGAGTGCAGCCGGACGCGTTGGTAGGCGCTGATCCGCCCGACCGCGCCGCGCAGGATGCTCTCCATCACGATCGGCTTGGTCCAGCGTCGGCCGGTGCGGGCACCGGTCAGCACGGCGATGCTGTCCGCCAGCCGGCCGGCCTGCGCGGTCGCGTGGTCGAGACGCAGCAGGTCGCCGAAGACGGCCTCGTCGTGGCGGTCCTCCATCTCCCGCAGGTCGGCGAGCATGCTGGTGGCGAGGGCCTGGACGCGGCCGGCGGCGTTGGCACAGGCCGACATCGCCGCCGCGCGCATCCGCTCGCCTCGCCCGATCTCCGTCGCCAGGGTGCGCAGGATGCGGTGATGCGCCTGCGCCGCCTGGCGGGCGATCTCGTCCATCTCCGGCTCGGCCGTCGCCGCCCCCAGGACGGCGCCGCCTGCCTGGCCGTTCGCGCTCGTCTGGCCGTTCGCGCTCGTCAGGCCGCCGGCCCCGGCGGAGGCCTGTTCCGCCTCCTCGATCTCGGCCAGCGCGACCTCGGGCGACGAGCCGTCACGCAGCCGCTTCACGATCGCCGGCAGGGTGTGCTCAGCCAGGTGGGCGGCCTGCGACTGCTGCGCCCGGGCCTGTGCGCGCACACCGTCGAGCCTGGTCTCCAGATCGGTGACCTGGGTGTGCAGTCGGCGCACCACGCGGCCCCGGGAGGTCGCCAGCGCCCCGGCGAGCGCCGTGACGACGGCGGCCGCGACCGCGGCCGCCACCACGGCCGGCCGGCTCGCCGCCGAGGTGGCGAGAGCCGCCCAGAGGCCGAGGCCGGCGACGACCAGCAGGGCGAGCAGCAGCAGGCCCGGCGTCCGATCGGACGAGGCCTGTGGGGTGCGACGGGGGCTCGAGGCATGTGTCGGCATGGGAATCCTCGTCAACGGAACGCGGCGAGCAGGCGGGCATCAGGCGACGCGGCGCTCGGCCGTGGGACGTGATCCTGCCGGGCGCCGTCACCGCGTCCCGGCAGGCCGCGGCGGAGGGCCGGAGGTGTGTACGTCATGGTTTTCGACCCCCCGGTCTCGCCTTCGTCGCCGTTCCCTGTGCGGCCGAGGTACCCGGATCGGCGCGGAGCCGGGCCGGATAACAACGGTGCGAATCAGCCTAGGCGGGGGTACTCGATCAATCGGAGTGGACGAGGTTGACTGATAGCGCGGATTGACTCCTAGTGGCCATGGTGATGGTCCGTTGTCCATTGATGGGTTTATGGGCGTTCCGGGGTCGTTGTGCGGTGGATAAAAGATCTTGTCCTGAGTGTTGCGACGATATGCATGACCGGCCTAAATGGCCCCCTGGTCATCACGTTCCACGGAAATTGGGTCGCATTGGTGATGGTTTGGCCGATTCTGGCCACGCGGTCCCGAGATGGCCATTTCCCGGATTGTCCGATTCGAGCCTGTGTGGGGATCGACGGCCACGGGCCATCTCGGCGCGTAGCGCCTTCCCGCGCGGGCGGCTGCCGGCGGGCTTCGGCGGAGCCGGCCCCGGGTGGGCGGCCTTGGCGGCCCCGGCCGTGTCGCGCCGAGGCCGCCAGGAGGCAGGAGGGATGGCGGCCCGGCGGTGTCGCGCCGGGCCCCCGGATGGTTCAGCCCCGGCGGCGCTTGGGGCCGTCGAGCGTGACCTGGTCGCCGGTCACGAGGCCGGCACGGCGCAGCGCCTCGGCGATCGCCCCGTCGGGGGCGCCGGACCCGCCGCGCCCGCCCCGGCCACCGGAGCCGCCCCGTCCGCCTCTGCTGGCACCGCCGCCGCCGGGGCTGAACCATCCGGGGGCCCGGCGCGACACCGCCGGGCCGCCATCCCTCCTGCCTCCTGGCGGCCTCGGCGCGACACGGCCGGGGCCGCCAAG
>NZ_JCBATA010000133.1:0-2961 GCF_059816245.1 Frankia sp. RB5 | reverse complement strand
GGACACACCCGGACCCTACGGGCCGATCAACCACGCCACACCAACACCCCAGGACTGCCAAGCCATCAAAACGTCCCAGCCGGCCGGGGAACGAAAAACAAACGATCTACGAGACCTGACCAGTTACTAAAAAATAAGGCGGCGTAAAGCCGCCCTTTTTTCAGCAATTTTCCGTCGTGCATAGCTCTTAGTTAGAGCCTGTCCTGAATCTTGATCAATCTTCCGTCTTGGCGCACCAGCGTCCGGTAAGTGCAGGAGATCATTACGGGCTGCGGAATCTAACCCTGCGGTCGGTGGAGCGGCTGGCCGCCGCCATCGAGGTCGATCCGTTGGAGCTGCTGGCCGACGGGTAGGCGTTGGCGGAGCCTCCCTGCGGATGGCTTCACCCCCGCTGAATACACCGCCACGACCACGGGTCCCGATCGCTCAGGGCCCGGCTTTCGGAGCCGGGCCACTGCCGGGCGCACTGATCGGAGATCGCGACACCATTCTTGCCCGGCTCCGGTGCCGTCCCCGGTGCCAGGCATTCCCAACTGGAAGAGCTATCGGGATTAGTAATGGTCGCGATTCGGCCTTTCCCATAGTCCCGGTCACAGGCGGCCTGTATATCCGGCTTCCCCCGTACCGCACCGGGCGCGACGCTCGCCGGTGCTGCCGTGCTTGCCTTGCCGGTTACAAAGCCCAGCGGAAACGTGATGATCCCGGCACAAACGAGGCCCAGGGTAAACGGCCGCCAACGTCGAGGTTGCTGATGCGGCAGACGCGGCTCCGCTGAGGAGACCAACTCTCGTGCTGTGATCGCTGGGCTGTTTTGCGTTTGTTCCTCGGGCAGGGTGCTTTCAGGCTGTCTACGTATTGCCTCTATGGCAGCCTGGGCCGCTTGCCGCCGCCCTTCCCACTCGTCAACCAGGTCCCTCTGTCCCAGCGCGATGAGAAAACCGCGCAGGTGCTCGGCGGACGGAATACCCGTGGGCCGCTGGAACATCCGGCCAAACGTGCTTTTGGAGCCTTCGACGTCCTTCATATGCCGGACCACATTGCCCATGGCGGCGTAGGACGGATTCCCGTACTGCTGCCGCAATGCCGCCAGGTCCGCAGCGAAGTCCTCCACGATCTTCTGAGCCGCCCGATCAGCGTCCCCAGCCATAGCGCCCCCGCCCCCGATCATGCTTGTGCTGGCGTGGATTGTAGCGAGACCGCCACCGGACCATCACTCCGGGTACTGCAACCGGCCATCCCAAGCCGTCCCAGCGTCCCAGCCCCCGTGGGACGGACCTGGGACGAGCCGTGCCTTCCGCGCCGGCGCTTGCAACCTCTAGCGTCCGCAGGACGGTGATCTACCCCGCACAGCACCGGGAAATGAGGGACGGTTGAATCCCGCACAACACACAGGACGAGAACGAAGACCCACCGCGCACCCGAGAAAGGCGCTTGCAATGTCTCGTAAGATTCTCAGTCTACTAAGCACGGCGATAGTCACCGGAGTGCTAATTCTCGGCATGACCGGTTCCGCTTCAGCGGCCTCCGGGAACCCCATTGGGGTAGTCGATTCCTACTATGTCGTGTCTGGCGGCGTTGGTGTGACCGGGTGGGCATTGCAGGGAGATGCTCCGACGATTCCGAACGATGTCCATATCTACGCCGATGGCACGCTCATCGGTGCGACGAATGCGGGTGTCAACCGTCCCGATATCGCCAACGCTTTCCCTGGGTACGGACCGAACCATGGCTTTCGCGCAGAGGTTCCATATGGGGGAACTGGAAATCATACCATTTGCGTGTACGCGATCAACCACAAGCCCGGAGCGGCGAACCCGCAAATAGGCTGCAAGGTCGTCAACTTTCCCGCGCCGCCTCGTGATTACACTTTGAAATGCGCTTGGCCGCGGTGCACCATGTACCTGAGTCGCACCGCGAGCTACAACTTTGCCTACGGGGCCTACACCCCATCGGCGCCTGGAGCCATCGGTGTTGCCCTCTATACCCTTGTTCGGCAGCCGCTCGGCATCTTCGCCAGGTCGTACTACAGTCGAGGGCTGTGTATTGCCTTCCAAGTCAGTGCCGTTCCGTGGGACACGCAGTCCATGTTTTCCTACCGCTGCTAGCTACTAGCCGTTCTCGGGTTCGCGCTTGGCGGTGCAGCGCTCCGATTCCGCCAAGCGCGAGACCCGGTAACGCGGGCTACTAGCGCGGTTACTGGTCAGGTATCTCATTCGTTTAGCGTTGTCGCAGGTCGGGTCGTGTGGGCGGCATCCTCTGTGGCGGGCGGGGTGTTCGCGGTGAGTGATCGCCCTGTAGGTTGATCGCGTGTCATCCGCCGATCAGCCTGCGCCGTCGTATGACGAGCTCGTGGCGTTGATCGGCATGCTGCGCCAGGAAGTGGCCGAGGCACGCCGGCAGGCGGCGGACGCGGTGGAGGCCCTCGCGCAGGCGACGGCGGAGATCTCGGAGCTGAAGGCGCGGCTCGGGAAGAACTCGAGGAATTCTTCGAAGCCTCCGAGCAGCGAGGGGCTGGCCAAGCCGGCGCCGAAGTCGCCGGGAGAACAGCGGCCGGTCGCCGGGTGGCCAGCCCGGTCATCCTGGCTCGACGCTCGCGCTGGTCGCGGATCCGGATCGGACGGTGCTGCACGAGCCGGAGTGCTGCCGGCGGTGCGGGGACGCGTTGCTGCTCGCGCCGGTGACCGGTCTCGAGCGCCGCCAGGTCGTCGACGTGGTGCTCCCGGCGGGCCGGGCGGTCACCGAGCACCGCCTACTCGAGCGGGAGTGCGCCGGCTGCGGTGCCCGGACGAGGGCGGCGGCGCCGCACGGGGTGGACGCGCCGGTCCAGTACGGCGGGTCACGTCCACGGGGGTGGTGTACGGAGAGTGACTCCGCGTGATCTGGGTTCAGGTTATGCGGTGAGGGCTTCGGGTGTCACGCTGATCTCGGGTGTGTCGGGTGGCGTGTTTCCCGCGTCGACTT
>NZ_JCBATA010000132.1:0-3296 GCF_059816245.1 Frankia sp. RB5 | reverse complement strand
CTGGCACGGGTTCGTCGACGAGGATCAGCCCCCCGACCCGACGGGCGGGCACCGGCAGTTTGCCGTCAAGGAACCACTGCCGGGCGGTCGAGTACCCGACCCCGTTCACCGCAGCCCACTCCTTGAGGTTCACAGCCACCATCATATGGCACCAATCAGCGCTATCTAGCACTCAACCGGCAACAGTATCCACCCCTCACGTGTGTTCAGAGACCGAAGGTGAGGCCACCGAGTATGAACGCGCCAGCGACCTTCGCTGCGGACGCCATGCCGCCCCGTAACCCGAAGCTCAACCGCTCGGGAGCGGCAGCCGCGCGCGCGGCTATCGCAGCGAGTCGGCCCGCGGCCCGCTGAGGCTCATCCCTGGTCGCGGGCCGCACGGATGGCCAGGAAACGGGCCGCGGCGTCCATGACCGCGTCTGTGGGGCCGGGCCCGCTCTCTTGCGCGGTGTCGACCGATCCGCCCTCGGAGAACCATCGGACCCGCGCGACGCCCGGGATGAGCTCGTACAGGCGGCGCGCGAGCTCGCTCAGGTCATGCCCTTGGGCGAACTGATCGTCAAGCACGAGAAGTCCGGCCAGTCGTGAACCGAAGCGTCGTCATGCGCCCGCCGGTGGTCTCCGCGTCGATGAGGACGGCGTCGGCCGGCACCAGCCTGCCCACCGCGGACGTGAGCCCGCCCGCCAGAATGCCCAGGTCGACGTCAACGACGATCAGGCCATCGCCGTACCGTGCGGACGCTCCGGGCATCGGGGCGAAAGGCACGTCCGGCGGATCCTGCGGTAGCTCGAACGGCGCGTCGGTGGTCATGGGCTCCCCGTGTCGGCAGTGGGTCAAGGGGCCGCCCGGTGCGCCTGCATCGGGGCGAAGCGCACCGGGGGCCGCGTGGTGGGCGCCGCGGTCGTGTGCGGTCCGCGTGATGACCCCGTGACGCCCAAACACAGCGTGCCGCCGCTGATCCGCCCGCTCTACGGCGCTGATGATGCAGAATTGATGCATCTGCGAGCGTGAGAGGTGAGGCGATGGGCAGACGAACCAGTCCTTTCGCCGCGCGGCGGCGGGCCATGGGCTTCAGCCAGGAGACCTTCGCTTACGAGCTGGACGTAGACCGGACGACCGTGGGTCGGTGGGAGCGGGGCGAGTCAGAACCTCAGCCTGAGATTCGTCTTAAGATTTCAGACCTTCTTGGTATCCCTCCGGCTGACCTCGCAGGACTTCTGAGCTCCAGCGGTAGCGTTCCGATGGAGGTTTCTCGCCGTGTAGCTTCGCCAGGCGAGCCGGTAGGAGATGAGCATCTAGAACAGGCCAGAACGAAGATCGGAAGTCTCCTTGCTGCCGAACGGGATTTCGGCGGTGCGCCGATAGCCGACCTGGCGACGCAAACCGCGGCGGCATTCGACCGTCGGCTACGCGCTTCCGGAGCAGGCAAGGGAAGCGAGCGGGATGCCTACGCTACGGCTGCGGAGCTTTACGAGGTAACTGGCTGGTTCCTTATCGATGCTGGACGCGATAGCGCGGTCCGTGAGGCGAATCACCGGGCGCTGCACTACTGCAGCCTTGCAGGGGACCGCGGCATGGAGATGCTCGTCACGCAGAACATCTCCATGCACGCCGTCGAAAGCGGGAACCCGGTTGAGGGCCTGACGCTCGCCCGGTCGATGCAGGGCCATACGTTGTCCCCCCGGCTCGAAACTATGTTCACGATGCGGGAGGCCCGAGCCCTGGCAGCACTGGGCGATGAGCAGGCCGGGAAGCTCTTTACGCACGCCCTGAGCCTGCTACAGGACGGCACTCGCAGCAGCGACCCCCCGTGGGCCTGGTGGATCGACGACGACGAGCTGAGGATCCAGGGCGCCCGGCTCCATTCCGATCTGTGCCAGTGGCAGGATTCGATACGCCTGCATAACGAGCATCTGGGGTGGGTGACCCGAGAGGCAAGTGGGCACGCGTCGGTCGTAGCGATGCACGCTCTGTGCCTGGCCGACATGGGGTACGCCCTGACTCAGGTAGGCGCCTGGCGCGAGCTAGAAGACGTGGCGCGTACTCTGCTCGGCAGCGCAGGGGAAATTACCCCTCGCGCATACGCGGCCGTCCGTCGCCTGACACGGGCGGTCGAAGGTACGCCCGGGGCTCCCGCTGACCTGCGGGACTTGCTGCACATGCTCGCAGCAAAGATCGGCGAGAGTAAATAACGAGCATCGGGCCCGAGGTGCCCTACCCGGCCTGGTGCTCCGCGGGAGTGATCGCCGGATGGGTGGAGGCGGCCTCGCTGGGGACGCAGGCGCGGGCTGCGGTGGCGTGCAGGCTGGCGAGCAGGGCGAGCCGCTCGGCG
This sequence comes from Frankia sp. RB5, assembly GCF_059816245.1. Classification (NCBI taxonomy): domain Bacteria; kingdom Bacillati; phylum Actinomycetota; class Actinomycetes; order Frankiales; family Frankiaceae; genus Frankia; species Frankia sp. RB5. The sequence continues at coordinate 963 of NZ_JCBATA010000132.1, read as the reverse complement.
GTGGGCGAGCCGGGCTCGGTGGCGAGGACGACGAGGCGCTGGCCCGGGTCGTCCTGCAGGCGCATGATCTCCTCGGTGAAGGTCAGCTCGCCGACGAGCGGGTGGCGGTACTCGCGTATCCCCGGCCCGCAGTCGCGCACGCCATGGCGCGCCCACACCGAGGAGAAGTCCTCGCTCTTCACGCACAGCTCGCCGATCAGCGATGTCAGCGCCGCGTCGTCGGGATGCTGCGCGGAGACGAGCCGCAGGTAGCTGACCAGGTCTTCGAGCTTGCGCCGCCAATGGACGTAGAGGTCGCGAGTGTAGGTATCGAGGACAATGAGCCGGGCCATCGTCGGCCGGGCGGCACCGCCGCGGCTCGGCGCGTCGAAGTCCAGGTGCGGGGCGATGAGTGCGTGGCCCAGCCGGTTCCAGGCCAGGATGTCGGTGCGCCGGCCGAGAACGAACGCCGGCATGTCGCGCACCGCGTTGAGCACCAGTGCCGTGCCGGCGCGTAGCCGCTGCGGCCGGTTGGTCCGGCGCAGGGCGCGCGCCGGTCGGGCGAGGACGCGCAGGTGGGCATGCTCGTCGTCGGACAGCCGCAGGACGCGGGCGAGCGCGTCGAGCACCGCGTCGGAGGCGTTGCGGCTCTGCCCCTGCTCCAGCCGGGTGTAGTAGGTGACGCTGACTCCGGCGAGCTGAGCCAGCTCCTCACGGCGCAGCCCGGGAACCCGGCGGCGTTCGCCCGCCCGCGTCAGCCCGGCGTCCGCCGGCGTGAGGCGATCGCGTCGGGAACGCAGGAACTCGCCGAGCTCGCTCATGACTACGATTTTGACATCCTCCCGGTCTGGAGTGATGGCCGGGGATTCCCGTGCCTCGCGATACGGGTTCCTGCTTCACCGACAGATGCCTCCCCGTTCTAGGAGCGGGGTGGTCTCACTCCGTCTCCACAGGCTGACACCGCGAGCCCCGCGGCCAGAATGT